>JANNSF010000090.1:0-8359 GCA_031402315.1 bacterium
CTCGGTCGCATTTCCATCGGGCGTCTCCCGCGCGGAGAAGTGAAAACCGGACAGACCGTGACGGTAATGAAGAAAGACGGAACGCTGTACAATGGAAAGGTTGTAAAACTATTCACGTACGAAGGACTCAAACGAACGGAATGTGAATCCGCATACGCGGGAGACATCATTGCACTTGCCGGGCTTGAAAAAATCGAAATAGGTGAAACGATTGCGGATCCAAAAAATCCGGAAGCGCTCGAGCCGATTCACGTTGACGAGCCTACGATCGCCATGAATTTTATTGTAAATAATTCGCCTTTCGCGGGCCAGGAAGGAAAATTTGTTACTTCCCGCCATTTGCGTGAGCGTTTGTTCAAAGAACTTCTGTCTAATCTGGCGCTGCGAGTCGAAGAAACAGAAAGTATGGATACGCTCAAAGTTTCCGGCCGCGGTGAATTGCATCTGTGTATCCTGATTGAAAATATGCGACGTGAGGGCTTTGAATTTCAGGTTTCACGCCCCGAAGTGATCATGAAAAAAATTGACGGCCAGATTAATGAGCCGATGGAATACTTGACCATTGACGTACCGGAAGACTACATGGGCGTCGTGATTGAAAAACTCGGTAAACGGAAAGCGGAGATGAAGAATCTCGTTCATCTGGATCATAAGCAGGTCAAAATTGAATTTGTAATTCCAGCGCGCGGCCTGATCGGCTATCGTGGGGAATTCCTTACCGATACGCGCGGTACCGGCGTGATGAATCATATTTTCCACAGCTACGAGCCGTATCGCGGCGATATTGAAAGCCGTATGAATGGGGTATTGATTGCCATGGAGAATACCGAAACGGTCGCGTACGGGCTTTTCGGATTACAGGATCGCGGCGAATTGATCGTAGGCCCTCAAACGAAAGTTTACGAAGGTATGATCGTCGGCAGACACTCACGCGAAAACGATCTCGTCGTGAATGTCGGCAAAGGTAAAAAACTGACCAATATGCGTGCGTCCGGGACCGACGAGTCGGTTCGTCTCGAGCCGATTCGCCCGATGAGCCTTGAAGACTATATCGAATTCATCAACGATGACGAACTGGTGGAAGTCACGCCTATTAGTTTTCGCCTTCGCAAGAGACAATTAAAGGAAGCGGATCGCCGTCGCGACGATCGTAAGAAAAAAGACTAAATGAATTTTAGCTGGAATGAGAGGCGCTTACTGATCGTTTGCGCCTCTTTTGTTTTTATGGCTTCGTCGTTACTCGCGGTTTGGATAGGTTATCCTCGCGGAATTGGCACGGATGGAGCCCTCTATGCATTAAGTGGATACAATCTCTTTCACGGCCATGGCTTTACCTACAGTGACGTCCCCAATACTTTTTTGTCACCGCTTTTTTCAATTCTGATCGGGCTACTAAGTCTGTTTGTGAGTGATCTTCAGGTGTGTGCGCACATCGTACTCACCGTCGCACTGATGGTCAGTATTTTCCCTTTCTATTTTTTTGTTAAACGCCTTTTTGGGGAATCTGCCGCGCGAGTAGCGATTGTTGTTTATTCGATAAACGGATTCTTGCTTCGCATGTCCGTCCGCATGACGCCGGAAATTCTTCTCATCGCACTTCTCATTACGGCTTTTTATTATTCGGCCGGAATTCTTCAGTCTATTCGCAATAAGGAGTCATTAAGAATCACCGATTTTATCGGGTGCGGGATATTTCTTGGGTTATCCTACCTCACAAAGCCGGAAGCTTTTCAATTCTTTATCATCGTTTTCATGTTTCTGTTTGTTTTTCTATGGCAAATGGCCATGCTGAAAAAGAATGCAGTATCGCTGATGACTTTGGGAGTATCATTTTTGGTCGTTGTATTTCCCCAAATCTATTTCATTCATGAAATGACCGGCAAATGGCAATTGACCACATACAGCCGATTCTTTTTTCGGGGATACGTAGAACCGCTCGTGAGTCTTAGCCCGGGCGACGCGCCGGCCAATCCTAAAATAGAGTACAATTATAATGCGTATTACATACACGGACCCTACTCGGAGGAAGAAAAAAGTCTGAATAGTGAAAGATTCCCGAATCATATGGTGAACTATGCAAAATGCATGCTGACGGTCATCGGCCCCTTGGGATTGCTATTCTTAATCGTGTCATTTTTATCCGGAAGACCGCTTTTGAGCGAACGAGTTTTTCTCTATCTCCTTTTGATACCCATGTTAACTCTGATTTTTTGGTATCGCACCGCGGATAAGTTTTTTGTAATGTTCATTCCGATTTTCATTACACTGGCCACTTATACAATTTCGATCTGGAAAAATTCAGAATTTCAAAAAATGCGTAGACTGGCTTTTGCGGCTATCGTGCTCGTGATGCTTCAGTCCTTTATGCCGATGCTGGATGGGGCGCCCACGAATGCCGTCTCAGAAGCCAATCGCCGAATGGGTGCATGGATTTGCAAAAACATGCCGGAACTTGAAGGGCAACTCATTGCGGACCGGAAGCCCTACGTTTGCTATTTTGCAAAAGCAAAATACTATCGTTATAATAACGTAAGGGATATTCCATACCTCTTGGAGCAATTGAGGAGCGATCAGGTGAATTACCTGATTGTGGAGGACTTGATTACAAATCTTAGAAATCCGGGCGTGGCGGAATTGCTCAACGGGCCGACGTCCGATTTGGAACTCGTTCACTCGATCGGTGAGGATGAAAAAATAATTTTGTATCGAATAAAACGTTAGAATAACTCAAAGAGAAAATTCATGTTTTCTGATCTCTCTCAAAAAATCGAAGGTGCGTTTAAGCGCCTTTCCGGAAAAGCAGCAATCAATGAAAAAAACATTCAGGATGCGCTCCGCGAGATTCGTATGGCGCTCTTGGAAGCGGATGTTAATTTCAAAGTCGTCAAAGAATTTATTGATCGTACGACCGAAAAAGCACTGGGCACCGACGTTCTGCGGAGTGTTTCTCCCGGGGAACAATTGGTCAAGATCGTCTACGATGAACTGGTATCCGTTTTGGGCAGCGCCCATGCCCCCTTAAAGTTTTCAGGAGTTCCGCCGACGGTCATTATGGTTGTAGGTTTACAGGGCTCCGGAAAAACAACCTTCTCAGGAAAATTGGCGAATTATCTTCGCAAGAAGGGTCAGAAGCCCATGCTGGTTGCGGCCGACGTTTATCGTCCCGCGGCGGTTGAGCAATTAAAAACAGTCGGCAGTTCCATTGACATTCCGGTTTATACGCCGGAGGAAGCGGGATCGCAAGATCCGGTCAAAATCTGTTTTGACGCGGTTACCTACGCACGAAAAAACGGGCGTGATCTCATCATTCTTGATACGGCCGGTCGTTTGCACATTGACGATACCTTGATGACGGAACTGGAGGGCATCAAGTCGAAAACGAAGCCAAATGAAATTCTTTTTGTTGCAGACGGTATGACCGGACAAGATGCGGTCAATACGGCGACTGAATTTGCCAAGCGGATCGATTTCGACGGTATTGTCTTAACCAAGCTCGACGGCGATGCCCGTGGCGGTGCGGCCCTTTCTATTCGCCAGGTGAGCGGCAAGCCGATTAAGTTCATCGGAACCGGTGAAAAGATGGAGGCGCTCGAAGAATTTTATCCGGATCGAATGGCGTCACGCATTTTGGGCATGGGAGATATTGTGTCGCTCGTTGAAAAAGCCCAAGAGACGATGGATATGGACAAGGCGAAAGAGCTTGAAGAAAAAATGCGCCGCAATGAATTTTCACTCGAAGATTTTGCAGAACATCTTAAACAAATCAAGAAACTCGGTTCACTCGAATCCATTCTCGGAATGATTCCCGGTATTGGAAATAAAGTAAAGTCCATGAAAATGGACGACAAGATGCTGATTCACATGGAGGCTATGATTTCCTCGATGACGAAATCGGAACGCCGTCGCCCGCAAACGCTGGATGGGAAACGCCGTATGCGTATCGCCCGCGGGAGCGGACGCAGCGTGCAAGATGTGAATCAGCTTCTTAAGCAATTTCAGGAAATGCAAAAGATGATGAAGAAACTGAATAAAATGAATCCGATGGAAATGATGAAACAGATGGGGATGTAATCTCTTAAATGAGAGAAAATAAATCCGCTCGCTAGATGCCAAGCCGCTAAAGAGTGAAATTTTAGTAAGTATTGATATAAACTTCGCGCCTTAGCGCCTTTGTGAGAAACAAAATTCTCTAACTATTCTCGTGGCCTCCAAAAACTATATTTATTCAAAAATTGTTTGCCTTTATAGTCTGTTTTTTATACCATTATCCCCCTTTGAAGGGCATTTGAATTTTGAAGGCTTTTTTGATGTTTTATTGAATTTTTTAGATATAAAATTAAACTGAATTTGGAGGAATAACCTTGGTACGACTCAGGATGCAACGCGCCGGTAAGACGCATCAACCGTTTTACAAAATTATTGCGGCGCACAAAACCCGTAAACGTGACGGTGAATTTATCGAACGCGTCGGAAGCTACAACCCGACTTCCAATCCGCCGCTTCTTGAAGTCAATGAAGCGAAAGTCATGAAGTGGTTGAAAGACGGCGCACAGCCGACGGATACCGTGAAAAGCTTTTTGCGAAAACTTGGCATTTTGCATAAATTTCGTTTGGCCAAACGTGGATTGAGCGCGGAACAGGTGCAGGCGGAGATGGAAAAATGGTCGGCGATCCAGGCGAAAAAGGGCGCGGACAAAAAAGTTAAGAAGACAAAAGCTCTGAAGAAAAAAGAAAAACCGGCGGATGCGACACCGGCAGCATAAGGATCTTGAGACTGTAATCATAGGATAGGAGGCATCGCGATGAAAAATTTTATAGAATTTGTCGTGAAGCATCTGGTCGATAAACCGGATGAAGTCGAAGTAAAAGAAGTGGATGGCGAACGGGTCGTCGTGTTTGAATTGAAAGTTGGCCAAGGCGATCTCGGAAAGGTGATCGGCAAACACGGACAAAATGCCAAGGCGCTTCGCACACTTTTGGCCGCTGCGTCGGCACGGGCCGGCAAACGCGCTATGCTCGAAATATTAGAGTAACTGTGGCGCTTATCCGCGTTGCTCAAATTCTTCGGAGCCATGGATTGAAGGGTGAATTGAAAATTGCGCCTTTTAATGAGTATCTGGATGTGCTGGACGTTGAATTTGAATGCATTGTGGAATCGAAGTTTGGCAAGCAAGAGACAGTTCACATCGAAAATATCCGAGTCGGAAATGATGTGATTGTGAAATTCGCAGAGATTCATAATAAGACGGAGGCCGATCCATGGGCTCAGGGTTTTTTGCTCGTCGAAGAAGAAAATATGCCGGAATTGCCCGACGATGTTTTTTATGTCAAAGATCTTTTGGGTATGACCGTTTTGTCGGAGAGCGGAGAGCGGATCGGAGAAATATCCGATGTTTTTGAAACGCCCGCGCACGATGTGTATGAGATCAGTACGACGAATGGAAAAAAAATGATACCGGCAGTTTCTGAATTCGTAAAAGAAACCAATATTGCGGAACGTAAAATTGTAATTCATGTGATACCGGGCCTTTTAGAATGACCGGGATGTTCTTTCAAAATTAGAAGAAATTATGTCACTTCGGATTGACATCATTACTGCATTTCCCGCATTTACCGACACGATGGCTACCTACAGCATTGTCGGGCGAGCGGTGAAAAAAGGGTTGGCAGAGATAGTCTCGCATGATTTGCGTGATTACACGAAGGATAATCACCGGACGATTGACGCCGCGCCTTACGGCGGCGGCGGCGGTATGCTCCTCAAGCCGGAACCACTTTTCGCCTGTATTGAAGACTTGCTTGGACTACCGGTGATGGATCATTCAAAACATATTCGTGATTTTGTCAATACCGATACGGAAGTGATTATGACATCGCCTCAAGGTGTTCCATTTGATCAAAAAATGGCCGTATCTTGGTCCTTAAAAAAACGGCTTGTTTTTATCTGCGGTCATTACAAAGGCATTGATGAGCGAGTTCGTGAAAAGCTAACCACACAATCGGTTTCTGTCGGAGATTATGTTTGTACGGGTGGTGAATTGCCCGCGATGATTATGAGTGATGCCGTGATAAGGCTAATTCCGGGCGCTATGGGCGATGCGTTGTCCGCGCTCAGTGATTCCTTTCAAGAAGATCTCCTAGACTGTGAATATTATACCCGGCCGGAAGACTTTCGCGGAATGCACGTTCCGGCAGAGTTACTCAGCGGGAATCATCTCGAAATTCAAAGATGGAGAGATGCTCAGAAAATAGAATGGACGAAGAAAATGAGGCCCGATTTATTAAAGTAGAAGTGAGATACAAATTTGAAAATTTTTAAAATTAAATAGCGGAGGATTTATGAACACAGTGGACAAATTTACGGCGTTTCAATTGCGGAATGATATTCCGGAATTTCGTGCCGGCGACACCTTGGCGGTGGACGTGAAAGTAATCGAAGGCGACAAAGAACGCATTCAGACCTTTGAAGGCGTTGTCATTCAACGCAAGGGAAGCGGAATTCATGCGACCTTTACCGTGCGCAAGATCAGCAATGGAGTCGGCGTGGAACGTATTTTTCTGATTAATTCGCCTCGTGTGGCGAAAGTCGAGGTGCGCCGTCAAGGACGTGTGCGTCGTGCGAAATTGTACTACATTCGCGGTCTGCGTGGCAAGAGTGCACGCATTCAAGACATCGAAAAGGCCGAAGCTCCCGCGAAATAAGCGAGAATTTCTTAATAGTAGGGTGTGCTTCCGGCATACCCTTTTTTTTTGCGAAATGGTCGCTTAACAAATTTTCTTCGCATGAGAGCATACTTCGAAATTATCCGCCCTCTGAATGTTTTGATCGCATTTATTTCGGTATTTCTTGTTTTGTTTTTGGTTCATGCCGAGGATCCCTGGCCGATATTCTGGGCCGCTGCGGGCGCCTCCATGATTTGCGCCGGATCAAATATCATCAACGATTACTTTGATATTGAGATTGATCGTGTGAATCGTCCCGATCGTGTTCTTGTGCGCGGGGCAATGACAAAATCCGAGGCGATAATCTTTTGGGCAACCCTTTCCGGATTGGGCGTACTCTGTAACGTTTTTTTGAATAAGATTTGCCTGAGCATTTCCATTTTTGCGGTTGCGGGCTTGTTTATTTATAGCTGGAAGTTGAAAAAGACGGCTGTATGGGGTAATTTTGTAGTAAGTTTTTTTGCTGCGTTAGCTTTTATTTATGGAGGTCTGGCGGTTGGAAAAATTAATGAGACCCTTGTTCCAGCGATGTTTGCATTTTTGTTTCATTTTGGCCGCGAGATTTTGAAAGACATCGAAGATATGCACGGAGATCAGAAAAACGATGCCAAAACTCTTCCGATACAGTACGGCACTCGTCTCGCCCTTTCTATTTCAACGCTTTGTTTTGTATTCCTTATAATGCTGATGCTTTTTGCGTCATTGTTTGGTATTTACGGAATGGCCTTTGGAATAACCATTGGCGTGACCATGTTGCCGATACTGGTGTGGACGATCTATTCCATGTGGAAAGATTCTTCTTCAAAAAACCTAAGGACTCTAAACCATCTTCTGAAGGCCGCGATGTTTGCAGGCCTTTTGGCCATTTATTTAGGATAAGCGATGAGTGTATATTTCGATGAAATTGAATTGAGAAAAAACGATGGTCACGAAGAGGTTCCCAAAGAGGATCGTGTTTTGATTTTACAAAATCAAAATGCTAAAGAATGGCTTATCAAGCTGATCGAAATCATGACGCTCGAGCAACGATTCGAATTGCTGGACTACGCACAAGGTTTATTTCATGCCGACCGTGAGAAGGGTAAGACGACAACCGCAGAAAAAATCAATGTTCTGAAGGCCATCGAAGAGGCATCAAAAAAACCAAACGATGAGCCACTAGGTGACATCATTCGATCGGTCATGAAGCGGTAGCCCAAAATCACGCACCCTTCAATTTTTATTCTATCCTTCATCGTCGCGTCGCATTTTCCATCATACCTTAACTCATCTTAACAAAACGCTAAATTTCCTCTAATCGTAGCATAACATAGGTGTTGTATCCTTCTGGGAAAAGGGAAGGAGTTGCGGATGACTTGGATAGAAAGACTTAATGGATTGGACGCTCAGGGTTTCTTCTGGGTCCATGGGAAAAGCGGACGGCGGGTACCGGATGTGATATTCTATGTTTTATCAAAGAGCGGCGATGGTCAAGCGTACGCGGGTATAGCGCTGTTCTTAATAGCCGTGGATATTACCTCCGGACTTCATTTTCTGAAATGCGCTTTAGTGGCATTTAGTATTCAACTAACCGTTTATAAAATTACAAAGCAGTCTTTCAAACGCTCAAGACCCTGCGATCACCTGACCGGTGTCG
>JANNSF010000091.1:0-2614 GCA_031402315.1 bacterium
CTTTATGCGACCGCATCAAGCCCAATTGAAGGAGTCCTAGGCACGTGACCGAGGCAATTGAAATTGATGTTCTAAAAGATCCCGAAACACGTGTTGCGGTTGTATCGCTTATGGGACAATTGGATTCCATCACGTCAAATCAGGTGGAACGGCAACTGGACCTGCTTATTCGGGACAAATATTTTAAGATCGTTGTGAATTTATCAAGAGTAACCTACCTGAGCAGCTCAGGATGGGGTTTGTTTATTGCGATTCTAAAGGAAATCAAGACGAACAAAGGCGATCTAAAACTTGTGGGATTGACCGAAGATGTGCTACAGGTGTATCAACTTTTGGAAATAGATTTTTATCTCTCCGTGCATAAGACCAATGAAAATGCTATCAAAAGCTTTGATTAACGCACGATTGCGATTTTGCCAAGCCCCTTAATACCGGCGCCGTCCACTTTATAAATGTAAATACCGCTGGGTAGTAAGTTACCATCGGAATCCCGCCCATTCCATCTCAGATTGTTATCCGTAAGACCGTCGTGGACACCTTGCGAAAATAAAATGTTTCCAAAGTTTTCATGTTTCACCAGTTTTCCGGAGACGGTATAAATTGACACTTGGACTTTGCTGTCGGAAGAAAGGCGAAAACGCCATTTCAAATCTTGGCCTGAATTTAAGAAGTAAGGGCTTGGGTATGAATTAAACGATGACTTGGCGCCAATTTCAAACGCATACTTTATTCGGTTAGCTGATGATGAGCTGGAAGAAAGATTCGTATTTGCGACGATGATCACGACCGAGTCTTGTCCATTAATATTGGACACTTTTATCGCACCGGGCGCATGATGTGTTTGTATGTCCCGTTTTCCAGTCGTGGCATTGTATTGGATGACCATGACATCAAAGAGGGATGGGTTGCCGGGCGTGGAGAAATTCAAATCATAATTATCATACGATTTGGAATAGAAATTAAAATAGTTCGAACTCATCGGATAGAGTTGCTGACTGACCGTGGTATCGGATAAGAATTGATTAGAGCTGAATCGGATGCGCGGGTAAAAAGCGCCTTCAGGATAGTAGTCGGCCGGGACCGCCCGATTTTTAGTAAAATAATTCCACACGAGAAACTTCCGAAATGCATCTCGAGCATCATCACTGGAATTGTCTCTTATTGTCTGATTTACTGCAGAAAGCACGTTTTGATTAGCCATAGACTCCCATATTTTCCGCACAATCGATCGACCATATTCTTTCTCAAGAAAATGATTAAAAATACATTCAGCATACTCACTGGATAGGTCCCAAACAGTCAATTGATGTTGTGGATTGTTAAAATAGGCACTAAGGTAAAAATAGTAGTCATTGATATCATCGTATGCGACGTCTTCCATCCATGTCGAAGTTACTTCATAGTACCAACGATCTTCATCAGAAAAATTTGAATTGTATTCAATCTGAATTGTGTGATGAAATTCATGAGCAATTGTGACTTTAAGACCCTCGTAGCCGGCCGTTGGGAAATCCTGATAATCGTTATCTATGAAAATTGTCACTGGCACGAGATCGGGATCAATAAAGCCGTAGAGGGTACTGAGATTTAGAATCCGGATTGGCATGTATCCAGTTTGCACAAATGACCTTGGTTGCTTATAGCCCAGGGTATCTACTTCAAGTCGGTATGAATATTCTGCCGATTTGATCGCTTCATCCAGATAATCGGGGATGCCGTTTTGATCGAGGTCTTTGGACGAAATTCTATCCGAACCCGAAGTATCGTACATGAAACGAAACGTAATGGTATCGCCCTTTGACAAAAATGTGTGGTTGTATTCTCTATCCGTCTTTTGATAAAATGTTTTTGGTGCAAATTGATTGGATTTATTCAAATCATGGATTACGGCCGTACCACATTTGACATGGGTTGGTGAGGAGTATTCTGATGGTAGCGTGCGGCCCTCTATCCACTGTGATTTCAGGCGCATCGCCTCGGACGTGGTGATTTGAGAGTTCCGTAGAGCGGTTTCAATTTTTACAAGTGAGTTTGGCTCTTGGGATAAAACAAGAAAGGGAATTCCCAAAAGCACGAAAAATTTATTCATCGTCACGACTTCTGTTCTTTTTGCGATAGGTTAAAGAGAGCGGCACGCCCTGAAAACCAAAAGTTTCGCGCATCTGGTTTTCGATGTATTGCTGATAATTGGCGGGAATCAATGTGGGTTCATTCGAAAAAAATGCAAAAACGGGCGGACGGGACTTAACCTGCGTAACATAGTTTATTCGAATGTCCTTGCCTCGCGTTGCCGGCGGATGATTTTTTGCGATGGCCCGTTCCAGAAAACGGTTGAGTTCCGATGTGGAAATTGACCGGTTGCGTTCCGTAAAGACTTTAATCGTTGTTTCCAGAACTTTATGGACACGTTGTTTCTTGATGGCCGATATAAACACATAGGGTATGTAGGTCGTGGAGCCTAGCGATCGATCAAGATATTTTTCGAAATCTAGGTAGGTGGTATCGTCTTTTTTTACGAGGTCCCACTTATTAATCGCGAGGACGAGACCTTTTTTTAAGTGGCGTGCTTCTTCAAGAACGCGGATGTCTTGCGACGCAAGCCCCTCCAGCGAAT
>JANNSF010000092.1:0-8140 GCA_031402315.1 bacterium
TGTGTGATCGCCAAGCCATCCGAGGTTACACCCATGACCGCGTATCTCCTTTCTAAAATTATTGCGGAAGCGGGTTTGCCGCCCGGCGTACTCAATATTTTGCACGGAACCGGCCCCGGCGTCGGATCGGCAATCGTCGCTCATCCAAAGATCAAAGCTATTTCATTCACAGGCGGAACCAAAACCGGAGCTGAAATCGCACGCGTGGCGGCGCCGATGTTCAAAAAGCTATCGCTCGAACTCGGCGGAAAAAATCCCAATATCATTTTTGCCGATGCGCCTTACGAGGAAATGCTTTCCGAAAGCGTTCGCTCATCATTCTCAAATCAAGGCGAGATTTGCCTTTGCGGTTCACGTATCCTCATCGAGAAATCGATCTATACAAAATTTGTAACCGACTTTGTTGCGAAAACAAAACGGCTTTCGATCGGCGATCCGCTGATAGAAACGATGGAGCAAGGCGCGATTGTTTCTAAACAACACTTTGAAAAAATTCTTTCTTATATCGATCTTGCCAAACAAGAGGGCGGAAAAATTCTAGCGGGCGGAAATGTCAAAAAAGTATCCGGCCGTTGTGAAAATGGATGGTTCATCGAACCCACAATTTTCGAGGGTTTATCCCATACCTGCCGCACCAATCAGGAAGAAATCTTTGGTCCGGTGGTCACGCTTATGCCATTCGAAACAGAAGACGAAGCGCTCGAAATTGCAAATTCCACGCCGTATGGACTGGCCGCCAGTGTGTGGACGAGTAATTTACAACGCGCCCATCGTATTTCAGAATCCTTGATGTCCGGCATCGTCTGGGTCAATTGCTGGATGTATCGCGACCTCCGAACTCCTTTTGGCGGCGTCAAGCAGTCCGGCGTCGGCCGCGAGGGCGGATTTGAAGCGATGCGTTTTTTTACGGAAGCGAAAAATGTATGCGTGAAGTTATGACTACATTTAATAACCGTTCAGTTTTGAAGTTACTTGAGCTATGGAAACCGATAAAGTTTGTACTTCTCGCTTTAATCCTCTTCTCGTGTGAGAACGAAAATGAAAAGGAGGGTTTCAAACCGATTATTGATCCATCGCCGCCAACAACCTATCTATTTAAATCAAGGGAATTGACCATGTGGTCGGATAGAAAGAATGTAGTTGTGAATAGCTCAACGACCATCTCTCAGAAGTGTACACCACTCTATTCAGGCAAGGGCGGGATTTTTCTTCTCAGGGGCAGTCAGTATACATCTGTAATCGATTCCCCTTTCGTGGATACGCTGGACAACAGCGGAGGCTCCTGTATCTATTTAAAAGCTGAATTTGTTGCCAATCAAGACTTTGTTGCCAGGTGGTCGGTTCGCTTTTTAAATCCAAAAGAATATGTATTTGATGGCCTCGCGTATATGGACTCTCTATTGATCAATGGAAAACTGTACGATTTATGATCGAAAGAGGCCGAGGAGTTTTTGCCGACATTTTATGTTGATAATAACGCTACTAATTTTAATAGACTGGTATTTAAATACCCTTGATCAAGGTTGATTTATAGAATGAAAAAAGGCATCTAAACCAAGTATCCCAAATACTTCAAAAACCCTCGAACAAGTCGATCGCGATGGCAGATAGGGTGCATGAGCACCGGTGTTGAATGGAATCTACAAAATTGATTCAAGAAGCACAGAAGGTGAAATTTTATGATGAAATTTAGATTAGGAAAAAAAGCTAAAAAATCCGCAAAACTAGTTGGCCCAAAGGCATCCAAATCCGCTGTCCTGAATTCGAATCGCGCCCCTGAGCCGGTCGGTCTGTACCCCCACGCACGTCGCGTTGGTAATTTACTGTTTCTTTCCGGCGTTGGTCGTGAGGGCGGCTTTGAAGCCATGAGGTTTTTTACCGAAGCAAAAAATGTATGTATCAAGTTGTAATTAACTCTCATTTTCATAAATCGTATTTCCCGTTCGCTTTAGCTCTTTCGGGCACTATCCTTGTCCTGATTAGCACCGCCAAGTATGGAGCCGGACTTTCTCCCGATTCCGCAATCTACCTTAGCGTCGCGGATCATCTGCGATCCGGCGATGGATTCCTGACGTATCAAATGGAGCCCCTGTCCTTTTGGCCGCCTCTTTTCTCCTCGCTTCTGGCAATCCTAAGTTTAACGGGAGTTGATTTGCACGATGCCGCGCGTTACCTGAATGCGGCGGCGTTCGGAGTCAGTATGCTTCTATTTCATCGGATCGTGGCGAAATTCACTACGGCCGGTCTGACATTTCTTGCCGACCTGACAATGCTCTTTGCGTATCCGGTGTTTTTTTGTGCCACCATGACGTACTCAGAGCCGGTCTTCATCGTGCTGCTGCTGCTTTTTTTTGTGGTGTTATTGGAGGGCGTCGAAACTCCGGGGCGACTCACACTTTTGATTGCAATTGCGGCGTTGGCATCCCTCCAGCGATACGTCGGAGGATTGTTGATCATTTTTGGTATTGGCCTATTACTCTTCCGCCGAAGCCGACTAAACCGATCACAGCGATTGGTCTATGCCTCGCTATTTGCAACGCTGGCCACGCTGCCTTTGATAATATGGTATTTTCATGTGCACAACCTAGGCCTGACGATGACGGATACGGCAGGCTTTGGGCCACTTTCTATTTCAAACCATCTCAATGATTTATCGCACTGGTTTCTTCCGGCCGCGGTACCATTTAGCCTGCGTGTCACAGTCTTGTTGGTGATCTCTGTTCTATTAATCGCATGTTGGGCAATCAATTTTCGAAACTTAAATCCCCTCAACGTGATTATTCTTTTTATGATATTGTATATTGGCTTTTTTCTAGTCTTTTCAAGCCCCGTTGAGCGTTATCTGGCACCCATGTACCCGTTGCTGCTTGCCGCTGGTTTTGGAGTAATTGAAATACTATTGCCGAAAGAAAAGCACCGTCAAATGGCCCTCATTCTCATAGCGATATGGACTTTATATCCTGCCGGACGGGTTATCAAAAACACGATTGGCTTTTATCGTCACGGCGCGGGGGGCGGCACGTATTACTATTCCACAGACTCCTGGATGAAAGGCGAGTTGCGAAATTATATTTTGGAGCATCCTTTTTCCGGAAGTACCATGAGTAATGTCGCTGATTTTGTGTATTTAACGACGGGCCGGTCGGTTCAATTTCCTCCGCGTGTTAATAGCACTTGGGCTTCCGATCTTGTATCGGACGAGCCAATTTTGATTTGGCACCATGGAACTCACCGGACTTATCTGGTGGAACTCGAAGATCTTAGGAAAAAATTTGAATTAGTAACGGTCAAAGAATTGACAACCGCATCAATTTATAAATTGAAAACACGAATTTGACAGGCGTGAATGACATCCATTCAACGTAACCGGAGGCCGAAATATCATGATGAAATTTAGATTAGGAAAAAAAGCTAAAAAATCCGCAAAACTAGTTGGCCCAAAGGCATCCAAATCCGCTGTCTTGAATTCGAATCGCGCCCCTGAGCCGGTTGGTCTATATCCACACGCGCGACGTGTTGGTAATTTACTGTTTCTTTCCGGCGTCGGTCCGCGCGAACGAGGAACAAAAAACATTCCGGGCGTGACGATCAATGCAAAAGGGAAAATTACAAGCTACGATATAGAGATTCAGTGCCGCAGTGTTTTTAAGAATGTTCGCCATATTCTGGAAGATTCCGGATCGTCGTGGGAAAAAATCATAGACGTCACGGTGTATTTGACGGATATGAAAAAGGACTTTAAGATTTATAATAAAATCTACGCAGAATGTTTTAAGACGAATTTACCCTGCCGCACAACGGTTGAAATAAATTGTTTACCGACTCCGATCGCGATCGAATTAAAGGTTATTGCGACAATAGACTAAAGCACAACCGGTTAATTCAAAATTCATGACCCCATGATTTTCTATTTGCTCACGCAGTTCATTTGGTTATATTTGGAACCAAACGAAAGAACATTATGAGCGATTTTCGGCCAAACCCCCAACGTGGCACGACCCAAGACGTTGTAAAGTCTGAAAGCAACAAACCTGAAGAAAGTTTGTTTGAGGCCGGGCAGCAAGCGCAAGATAATCGCGAATTTCAAATAGCGATCGATCTTTTTCGGCAGGTGTTGGCGATCAATCCCGGTCACGTTGGCGCATATTTCTACATTGGATTTAGCCTGATCGACCTGCTCCAGTACGATGAAGCGATTACGATGTTCGCCAAAGCGATCGAACTTGAAATCGACGGGACGTACTTTAAACCTTACAGTCATTACAATATCGGCCTATGCCATTACAACATGGATCGGGATGACGAAGCGCTCCCTTATTTTCAAAAAGCCGTCGAACTCAAGCCGGATTACGTACCGGCTATAAATTATGTCGGACTAATATTCTATCTAAAAAAAAATTACATGGAGGCGGAAAAATATTTTACAAAATGTTTTGAGTTTGATCCGAAATATGTTTTTGCGCATTACAATATGGGGCGTTGCAAATACTATAACTACAAAGATGACGAGGCCCTGACCTACTTCATCAATGCCCTGGAATCAAATCCCGATCACGCGGAGTCGAATTATTACACGGGTGTCATTTATCTCAGTAAAAAACTGTATCCGACCGCAATAGGATATTTGGAAAAATCAATTTCGATCGATCCGGAATACGTGGATCCTATTTACAACTTGGGAATTCTGCACTACGAGCAGAAGCGTTACGATCTGGCCATGTCGCAATTCAAGCGTGTACTGGAAATCGATCAGGAATATACGGACGCGTGTAATTACATTGGGTTGGTATTTCACGATCAGAAGAAATGGGACGAGGCGATTCCGTATTACCTGAAAGCCATCGAACTTGATCCCGAATACAAATACGCGTTTTACAATCTTGGTCTATCGTATTACAATAAGTCGGACTATAAGACGTCCATAGGATACTATCAGAAGTGTTTAGACATTGACTCCGAATACGTCTCGTGCCAATACAACATTGGTCTTTCGTACTATCAATTGGGAGAATTTCAAACGGCCTTGTCGCATTTAGAGATAGCCGTTCGACTTAAAAAAGACCATTACAACGCCCATTATTACCGTGGGTTGATTTACAATACAACCGGCTTGCGCGAGAAGGCCATGGAAGTCGTGGAGGAATTGAAAAAAATAAACTATCCCTCGGCGCAGGATCTCTATAAGGAGATAACGGGGCAAGATCTTGCGTCCGCCGTCCCCGAAGTCAACCATGCACCGAGGCCAAACCTTCGAAACCAAGGACCACGGGGAGGCGCGTAAGCCATGCAGGAGAAAAAACGCGAAGAAATTCATAGAGAATTCCAAAATTTTCTGCAGGTCGAGTCGCTCAAAGCAACCACGGAACGTTTTGCGGTCTTAGACGAAGTTTATTCTACCAATTATCATTTCGATGCCGATGATATTCTGCTCCAAATGCATAAAAAAAATCAGCCGGCTTCCCGTGCGACGATTTATCGCACGTTAGAATTGCTTGAAAAATGCGGACTCATTCGTAAAGCACGGTTGACGGATAAAAAGTCTTACTTCGAGCATACGTACGGGCGCCACCATCATGAGCATATGAAGTGTACGACCTGCGGGAAAGTAATCGAATTTGAATCCGAAGAGATCGAAAAATTGCAGGATGCCATCTGCCGGCAGTACAATTTTAAGATGACGCATCACATTTTACATCTTTTTGGACTCTGCGAGGACTGCCAGAAAGAAGCACCCAACCGTAAGCCTCGTGTTGATCACACGACCGAGTTGACCGTGAAATAGATTTAAAGAAAGTACTTGCTGGGAAAGTTTTCCTAACCTACCTTTTACGCATGAATAAATCGGATTTCACATCGTTCTTCTCATTTTACTTCTTTTACGACAAAGGAAATCGGGGCTAGTATTTAATAAATAATAAATTAAAAAAAGCCCCGATCTTCGGGGCTTTTTTGTTTCCATGACTCAACTATGAAAATCGCAATACAGGGAATCGAAGGAAGTTTCCATCATCGGGCCGCCGAAAAATATTTTGGGGCGGGAGTCGACGTCGTACCGCATCTTACGTTCGATGCCTTATTCAAAGCGATGCGTTCCGATTACGATTTGATTGCCGGGCTTGTTGCCGTCGAGAATTCGATTGCCGGAAAAGTTGAAACCAATAATGAGCGCGTCCGGTCACCCGATTTCTCCATCATCGGCGAATTGAATCTACCTATACACCATCACTTGATGGCGCTTTCGGGACAATCGATGGGTGATATCCGGGAGGTTCATTCGCAAGCCATTGCTTTAAAGCAGTGCTTGGAGTTCTTAAATCGATTTCCGTTTTGGCAACTAATTGAAACCGAAGATACGGCGCTCAGTGCAAAAAATATTCACGTTCAGAATGCTATGGGAATTGCCGCGGTCGCCGGAGAATTGGCCGCCGAACTTTATCAACTCGATATTTTGGCCCATGATATTCATTCTGAAAAAAATAATTTTACACGATTTTTGATTTTCACTAAAAAAAACAAATAGGATTCCTATGACTCAACCGGACTTACAGCCGGTCAAGACATTGACCGGGCAAAAAAAACATCTCATTATCTCGGGGCCATGCAGCGTCGAGACGGAAGAGCAAACGCTTACGACGTGTTTGGCATTGGCGCGCACAGGCAAGGTGGATATGCTTCGCGCCGGCATCTGGAAGCCTCGAACCAAGCCGGGCCTGTTTGAAGGCATTGGCACAAAAGGCCTGCCTTGGCTGAAAAAAGCAAAGGAGCTGACCGGATTACCGGTTGCCGTGGAGGTTGCGACCACTCGTCATGTCGAGGATTGTCTCGCATTTGAAGTGGATGTCGTTTGGCTTGGCGCACGGACGACGGCGAATCCGTTTTCCGTTCAGGAAGTGGCCACCGCGCTTCGCGGTGTTGATATTCCGGTGATGATAAAAAATCCGATCAACCCGGATCTGGAACTTTGGATTGGGGCGATGGAACGGATTTCCAAGGCCGGGATTTCCAATATTATGCTGATTCATCGGGGTTTTTCAAGCTATGGAAATACGGAATTTCGAAATGCGCCGATGTGGCACTTGCCTCTCGAAATGAAGCGGCGTCTGCCGCATTTAAAAATGATCTGCGATCCAAGCCATATTGGCGGGCGGCGTGAACTCCTGGTGGACATCGCACAAAAAGCCATAGATCTTGAATACGATGGGCTCATGCTGGAGTCGCATTTTGATCCGGAAAATGCATGGAGTGATGCTTTGCAGCAGATCACGCCCGATCGTCTGTCCGAGCTGCTCGAATTTATCGTTTGGGATAAAAGTGAATCGGATTGGACCCTAATGCCGCTGGAAAGGCTTAGGGATCAGATCAACCAGATGGATGACGAAATCATGCGTCTTCTTAGCCGCCGAATGAATTTGGCTGAGGAAGTTGGAGTTTTCAAAAGAATCAATCACATGCGAATTTTGCAAGCGAACCGATGGCAAGAAGTAGTCGAACGTGCTATTCTAAAAGGTGAATCGCTGGGCCTTACAAAAGAATTCATATTGAATTACTACGGAGCCATTCACTCCGAATCCATGGGCCGGCAGAATAAGGTAATGGAGCAATAAGAGTTGGGTGACCGACGAACTTTCAATGCGTTTTTGTCGACATTCAAGGCAGGTCCTCACGCGTTTTAATTCACTCGTTCGTGGGTGCACGGATGCGGATTCAAGAGTGTTTGGGAGTACTTCATAAATCTCTCTTTTTCCAAAAAATTCCTTGCATTCCCATGGCTCGTGTATTATATTGCCGTCCCTTAGAGTGTTAAAGTGTTTTATATTATACATTTACGTGGAGATTAGACGTGAAAGTTTCGAACAAAACGGCAATGCCAAAAGTGGATGAGATCAAAAGAAAGCATATATTACTTTCTAATCATTTTACTTATAAGTTAGTTTTTAAGGATCTAGATGATGTTATTACTATTAATAACTAGTGTTTACTCATCAAATCCTACTATAGTACTAGCTATTATCGATGACTTAGGTTATGGAGATCCATTACCATTTATGAACGAGAGTGTGCATTTTACGAGAATGTATCATCCAGAATCTGTATGTACACCGAATAGGGCTGCTTTAATAACTGGCAAATATCCTATAAC
>JANNSF010000093.1:0-4502 GCA_031402315.1 bacterium
GGATCATGAATCCGCCTGGCTTGACCCGGCCCGCAATTCCTACGAATCGGTGAAGCCCCTGCTCGTACCTCTGGATGAAACGCTAATGTCGTGCTACGATGCCAATCCGGCCGTCAATAACGTCCGTAATAACGGTCCGCACCTGATCGAACCTCAGGACTCTTCGGAAGCAGAAGGGAATTTATTTGAGCCTTTTTTGTAATTAATTACATATAAATAATTGTTTTTATTAAAATATATTTCTTGATATGCATAGAAAAGTATCATTTTTATATATGTTTTTTGAAAATGTATAGAAAACGCTTGTTTCCTTGACAGGTTATTTTGGGGTATTCAGTGTCTTGTATTTTTCCTTGTATAGCGCCGTGTGGTATGTCGGAAATTCCGACATACCACTTTTTCATCCAACTCACCCTCTTTGAAAACATTTTGAATATGTTCTGTAATGGTGGTTCTTGCTTTTCCAAATAGCTTTGCCATTTGGTCTTGTTTAAGCCAAACGGTTTCATCGTCAAGCTGGGTTTCTATTTTTGTTAAACCGTCTTCTGTTTGATAAATTAGTATTTGCGATTTATTTTCCATTATTTTTTTATTTTTTCTGTTGGTCCACTCCCCTTAATAAAAGCTCTGCCTTTCGGTGTGATTCTGTATTTCTGCAGTCGGCTATTGGGTTTGTCCGGAATTGTCATCTCGATAAATCGTAGGTCCAGTCCGGGATGGAGACAGTTATTGCGAAAGGTCGGCTTGTGAGATAAACCGAGCTTTTTCATAAGCTCTGTGGCTGAAAGCGGCTTAAATATGTTTTAATATGCATAGAAAAGCATCATTTTCTACGAAAAGCGCCGGACATTGGCCGGATCCCGCTTCCTCACGTTTCCTTCTCTATGGCGTTTAGAAGCCGCAGCTTGAGCTCTTCGTCGCTCTTGTTATACGCCGTTTGCACCGGGGTGAAAAAGTTACTTGATTTTATGTCAGAATTGACATAGCTTGAACTTAATGAATCAGAAAGATAAACCTCTTGTTTGGCTTCATGGTGAGATAAAGTCGCCGCCACTGACGAGTGATGCGAGAATCGAAGCCGGTTATCTGTTGCGTCGGCTGCAAATGGGTGAAAATCTATCTTTGCCTCATTCAAGGCCGATGCCGTCAATTGGGCGAAGATGCCATGAACTCCGAATTGATGATCAAACCAAAACCTGGCGAATTGTGTATAGGCTTGATTCTGATGCGGTTCTGATTCTTGAGGTTTTTGAAAAGAAAACACGCAAGACACCGAAGGAGATAATAGAAAACTGTAAAAGAAGGATCCGTTTATACGATAAGTGAAGGAGACATCATATGAATAATGCAAAAAGAAAACATTTAGAGTCGAAGGGGTGGAAAGTTGGAACCGCGAAGGAATTCCTAAACCTTTCGCCAGAGGAAGCAGCTTATGTCGAGATGAAGCTTGCCTTAAGTAGAGTATTGTACGAATTTCGCAAACGAAAGAAACTGACTCAGCACGAGCTGGCGCGTCGATTGAAATCGAGCCAATCGAGAGTTGCGAAAATGGAGGCCGGTGATCCATCAGTTTCCTTAGATCTGTTATTTCGATCACTGTTTGCATTGGGTGCATCCAGAAAAAATGTTACACAAATGCTCTCTTGAATCGTCGACGTCGCTATCGGTGCAAATGGCGCATAACGCTCGGCGGCGGCACGCCGTGTCCACAACTTATCGTGGAAAATAGATAACTGTCCGGCCGATAAAGCGTCGGATTACCTTTGAGCCAATAGTGACCAAAAAAAACTACTTTTTCATCCTCATGGTAATATTTCGAGCTTTTCATTTTTGAAATTTCAATAGGACTTTCAGGCAACTCGTCTATCGGCTCAGTGCTTATTGATTTATAGGTTTCCCGCGACGGGTCTTCCCACCATTTGATTCGCATTTCAGTTTGATGGCTTTCTTGAAATTTATTGATGGCTTCAGTATTGATTATTTGACTGCAAGATATAAGGCGGCCAGCAGCAGCGCGATGCTCAGTATCAGTAGCATCGTTAAGAGTACTTTTTCGAATTGCGTTGTCATGTTATTTTTCATAATGACCTATAGGAAGTCGGAATAGCCGGGTGAATAGGCTGAACTATTCACCCGCTATTCATACGGAGCTAGAAACCGACGCCAATTTTGAAAGAGAGCGAATTAACTCTCGCGATATTGTATTCCACGGAAAGCCGGGCGATCGATATTTGGGCCATGGCACCTACCATCGCCTGCATACCCAATACATTTTCATCTTTAAGATTCACGACTGCCGTTTTTTCATGGGAACTCGCCAGATAGGTTGAAATGCCTATATACGGCGAGACGGAAGCCCACCCGGAAACCGTATATTTCTTACTCGTTACGACATCCACACCATAGACGGTGAAATCCAGGTCCTTTGGGCCAAATAGTGAGACGAAACTGAGGCGCGCGGATGTTGCCCAGTTCTTTCCGGCGTCATTCATAAAATTATACTGCATCTGTGCGCCGTAAAATCCATAGTTGGCGTTGGGATTTTTTGTAAAATAGAAACCCGCATCGATCCTATCCGTTATTCCCGCTCTTACAAGGAAAGCAGGAAATTTTAATCCATCCCCTTCATACAGCCAGTGTGTCGAATCCGGATGAACGAAGGTATTATTCCAGGCCTCGTCTGCGTCATCAATTCCTGTATTGCCCTGAAATATGGATAATTCGTAGTTCCCTCGTCCCATCGGTTTTGCATCATTCAGAGGACGAAAGTACCCAACAAGGCCGGCTTCCCGGGTAAACTGATGCCAGGCTTTTTGAGTCAGGGATGGATCGATCTGAAAAGAGCACTCTTTCCATTTAGGGTTTACATGAAGCTTGATATTTTTGCTTCCACCATGTGCAAATACCGCAGCCTGGATTAATAAGACCAGTGCCAAAGTTTGGATTAAATGACGTTTCATGAGATTCACCTTTTCGTTAGTTGTTTGTTTAAGTGATTTATAAATATATATTTACACGTTCCTTTACGTTTCCTTACCGTGTTTCAGATACAAGATATGCCGGAAAAAAGGGTTTATCGCCCCAGCCTGGAAGATGATACGTTGCAGGAGGTATTCCCTTGCAGGCTGACACGCCTTTTGGGAAGGAAGACTAGTCGGGATTATGAGCCGGCTTTTGGAAAACTATGCCGTGAAGATCACTTCGCCTAAGTTTTTGTCAGGGCAACAAAATACTCCGACGGCGTCTGCCCTGTCGCTTTTTTGAAATACCGATTAAACGACGATTTAGAATTGAATCCGCATTCAAAGGCAAGAGCCAAAAGCGTGAGATGGTGGTTCTTAGGATCGGAAGCTAATCTCTTAAATTCCTCGATCCGATATTGATTGACGAAATCGTAGAAGTTTTTCTTCTCGATCTCATTGATCACCTGCGATAGATAGTTCGTATGAACATCCAGTTTTAATGCCAGATCATCGATCGATAAGTCGCTGTGCCGGTGAAGATTTTGTTCCTTCATGAGGCGTATCAAGGCTTCGTACAATCTTTCCGAATACTCTTTCGTCAATCCGGATTTAGAATATTTTTCTTTGGCTTCCTCCGTTACGATCGGCGGATGGGTATAGATTCGCGCCTGTCGAATGCCAAAAAAACCAATCAGAAAAACAAAAACCGTGACGCCGATAAATAGTATTTCATCGGATACGGTGATGAGGAGCCATATTCCTCCAATACTCCAAGTGAGAATCTGAAGCCATTGGAGGTCAATTTTATCCTGATAAGAAAATTGACTCAGGATTCGACGCTTATGCCGATGCAGCAAAACGACCGACCAAAAAACATAAACGACCCCTGAAAGCGCAATGGCATAAAGCCTGACAATTTCGAAGGTCTCGTATCCCACGCCCTGATGCTTATAGACATAGATTTTTTGTTCACCCGGTAGCACAAAGAAAATTATAAGGTATCCGTACATGGCAAGAGCCGGCAAGAAGTGAAGGGCCAGTATTTTTTTATTGGTGGGCAGTTGATCCGCCTCGGCCGCCAGGGCCTCCTTGCCTGAACGCTCCAGCAGTTCGGCCGCGCTCTTGTGGGCCAGGATCATCAGGATCGCGTTGCGGATGGCCGGCATGTAGAGCTTCATCTCCTCGGCGAACTTGGGGTCGTCTACCTCGAGCGTCAGGCCCACCTGCGCATAGCGCTCGGCGTCCTTGTCGGCCAGGTTGACGACGAACGGGTCGAGCGGTACGAAAGTAGGCGGCGTGCGGTGGCCGTCCTTGGCCGCCTTGGCGTGGGCCGCTGCGGGGGCGCCGTCGCCGCCTTCCTCGGCCGCGGCCGCGGCATCGGCGGCGCGCTTCTTCATCACGAACACGGCCGCGCCGCCACCGCCCAGCACCACCAGCAGGACGATCGCAATCAGCACGATCAGCTTCTTCTTTCCCTTGGCGGGTGCCGGCGTGTCACTGGTGGCAGAGGCGGGCGCTGCGGCAGACATGAATGGCCAC
>JANNSF010000094.1:0-13485 GCA_031402315.1 bacterium
CCGCACAACGACATAGAGCATATCGGGCCCGGGCGCCAGATTGAGCGCCAATGTTGCCATCATAAAAAGAAGAAAAGTGTTATCGTTCATAGTTATCTCCAAAGCGGCTCTATTGTCGGATCGGTGGAATAACGAAACAAATTGTCACGAAACCTTCGTACGATATGCACTCTTGATAAAAAAGTCAATTTTGATAAATTGTTAGGATAATTTCACTTCTAAACTTAGGTACTATTTTGAGCCAATCAACGTACGACAATCAGTCCGCCGACCGATACCACCATCGATTTGAAGCCATTGTCTTCGAAAAATATCAACACGATTTTTGGACTCCGATTATTGAAGCCGAATTGATTCAATATTGTACGAGTCGCATAACGTTAGATCTGGGCTGTGGAACGGGACTTTATTATAAGCTTGTCATGGCACACGCCAAGAAAATCACGGGAATCGACGCATCGGAAAACATGCTGTCGTATTGCCGCAAGGAGATACCCGAAGCGAACGTGGTGCACGGTTCGGCCGAATCCATGCCTTTTGACGACGCTTCTTTTGAAACCGTATTTTCGATCGGAATGTTTCAATATGTGGACGTTTCAAAAACCCTCTCCGAGTGCCACCGCATTCTTAAGCCCGGTGGATCACTTATAATTGAAACCAGTAATCGATGGGGCGGAAGAAAGATGATTACGCATACGCGGGCACAGTTGAAGGGGCGAACTCATTCCGCGCACTATTACTCCCGCGGAAAACTAATAAGGTTTTTCAAATCTGCCGGATTTTCGATTGAACGAATCATCATGAAAGACGGATTGATATTTTTGCCTCACTTCATAGAAAAAATTATCGGGGATCGTGTATACAAATTGATCGAGAGAATTTTCAAACCATTTCCCTACAATCCTTTTAGTCAAAACATGGTTTTTATCGTGAGGAAGGCTAGTATAAGTTGATAGGTGTCTCACCACTCCGATCGATACTTTGAAATTTTGAACAAAACATCCGGTAGCGTATATTGCCGTCGGCAATAAGAAAAGTAAAACTACGGTGATATGAAAATTGCAGTTCTATACGGAGGGATATCGAGCGAACGGAATGTCTCCATTTCATCCGGATCCGCCATCATCAAGGCATTGCGAAAATTGGGATATCACGTATTTCCCGTTGATCTCGGTTTGGGATTGAATTCGACACCAACCGAGATCGCGAGTATTCCCGAAATGCCACCTGCGCCCGACGAACTTCTCCAGCTTCCGGCCTCAAAAGATACACAACTTATTTTTGACACGATTACACAGCTTAAGAACCTCGGCATCGACCTTGTTTTTAACAGTTTGCATGGGGGAATTGGCGAGAATGGCGAAATTCAATCTCTTCTGGAAATTGCCAAAATCCCCTACACCGGATCGCGTGTGGTCGCCAGCGCCGTTGCTATGGATAAAACACTCACGAAACAATTAGCCTCCCTCCAAGGAGTTCCCACACCAAAATTTTTATTCGCTAATAGAACGGAAGACGGCGAAAACATTCTCGCTAAGTTGAATCTTAAATTTCCACTTGTCGTCAAACCGAATGACGACGGCTCTTCTGTAGGACTCAGCATCGTCAATTCAAAATCCGATTTTTTAACAGCATGGGAAAAAGCTGCGGCTCTCGGTGATGTTTTGATCGAGGAATTCATTGAAGGACGTGAATTGACCGTCGCAATTCTTGGTGAGGACGCCCTGCCGGTTGTGGAAATTCGCCCCGAAGGCGGTGTGTATGATTACGAACACAAGTATCAAAAAGGAAAGACACAGTATTTTTGCCCGGCAGATCTGGAGCCTCGAATTTCGGATGAAGCCAAACGCCTCGCGCTCCTGACGTTTCAAGCCGTCAAGTGTAAAGGCTACGCTCGCGTGGATTTTCGAATGGATGTCTCCGGAAATCTATTCATGTTGGAAGTTAATACGCTTCCCGGTATGACGGGTACGAGCCTCGTGCCAAAAGCGGCGAAGGCAGCAGGTATGGAATTTGAGGATTTGGTTCAAAAAATAGTTTCTTTAACATAATTCAGGAGACCCATGACTTACAAAAATCTATTATTCGAAATCAAAAACAAAATTGCGTACGTAACGATCAATCGTCCGGAGTCTTTAAACGCACTGAACACAGAAACATTTGGAGAGCTTGCGGCCGCCATGAGGGTTGCCAATGAAGACAATGGAGTTATCGGTGTGATTCTCACCGGTGCGGGCGAAAAATCATTTGTCGCCGGCGCGGATATCAAGGAGCTCGCGGTCCAAACGCCCGTGACCGCAAAGGAATTTGCGCTCCGTAGCGAGGTGGTTCTCTGCTATATCGAACGCATGTACAAACCCGTCGTTGCTGCCGTCAATGGATTTGCCTTCGGCGGCGGATGCGAACTCGCTATGGCATGCCACATGCGTGTCGCGTCGGAGACGGCGTTTTTTGGACAGCCGGAAGTTAATCTGGGGCTTATCGCCGGTAATGGCGGAACACAGCGGTTGCCTCGATTGGTCGGCAAAGGCCGTGCGATCGAAATGCTCTGCACGGGTGACCGCATCACGGCAGAAGAAGCGTATCGTATTGGGCTGGCTAACAAAGTTGCAAAAAAGGAAGAACTTATCGCGACCTGTGAAAAGATTCTGAATACCATTGCAACCAAAGCGCCGGTAGCGGTCAAGTTGACGCTGGAAGCTGTACAGAGCGGCATGGAAATGACACTCGCGGAAGGTCTAAATTTCGAAGCCAATCTTTTTGGACTCGTGTTTTCCAGCGACGATATGAAAGAAGGAACAAAAGCCTTTATTGAAAAGCGGAAACCAAGTTTTCAGGGAAAGTAAAATAGACAAATATCTAACCAAAGGTGTGCCTTTGATTACTAAATTGCTGTTCGTCTCACTCCTGTCACTGACCGTGTTCTCACAGGAAATTTTTCTGTTTGACATGGTCGTCACCGCGGACGGTATTATTTTGTCTGGTGCAAAAAATATCACGAAGCATGCCGGATACGATAATCAGCCATCCTTTCATCCGGATTTGCCGATCGTTTATTATACCTCCGCCATCGACAGTACCAATACGGATATCAAAAGTTACAATTTTGAAACCGGGGAAACAAAACCGTTTACTTCAACCAAAGAAAACGAATTCTCGCCGACCGTAACGCCCGACAAAAAATTCATTTCCTGCAATATCAGCGCACAAGGTATAACCGAACCCCGCCTCGGAAAGTTTCCGGCGAGTGGCGGAACGCCGGTGATTCTCATCAAAAACCTGATTGTTGGTTACCACGGATGGATTGATAATTCGTCCTTACTCCTATTTGTACTCAGAGATTCCATCACCAATGATTTGCACTATTATAATTTGGATACAAAATTCGATACCGTTATTGCAACCGGCATCGGTCGGTCGCTTAAAAAAATTCCGGGCGAAGCGGCCATGAGCTATGTAGATAAATCAATTCCTGAACTGTGGAGCATCAAACGCTTTGATCTTAGGTCAAGGGCAATCACATCGATCGCGCCTACATTGAAAGGCAGTGAAGATTTTACATGGATCGAAAATGGAACTCTCTTAATGAGTGGTGGTCAAAAGATATTCTCATTATATCCAAAAGGTAAGGAAGGCTGGAAGCCTCTGACCATAGAGGGCGAATCGTCGATGCTTAAAAATGTCACGCGCCTTGCGGCGAATCCCGCCCACACTAAGTTAGCTGTGGTGGTCGGCGAATAGCCAGTCTGCTCTAAAACTAAACGCTTAACAATTTTTGTCTAATGAAATCCGTAAACCGATAGCTCTTAACCTGGTCGGCTGATAGATATTTTGCCCCGCGAATCAATCCAATACAATTTTCACTCTTGCATTGGCATTGAAATGATTGATCCATGTTCCATTCCGCCGACGGATAAAAAAACGTAATCTCTTCTCCCTCTTGAATGGGCTTGAGACACACGAATTGCTTCTTTGTCGTGTCAAAAAAAGCATTAGGGTCGCAGCTGTGATTCACGCACTCAAGGCACTCCGGCAAAAGTTCAATGTGCTCTGTGTCGCTGACTTGCACCGTAAGATAGCTTGGCGTGCTGTGAATGACGGTCCAAAAGAATTCACTAATGACATCGCCCGACTTAAATTTCATTTTCGAGAATAACGAACGGTTTTTTGTGATCGCATCGATTCGCACTTCGGCAAAGCCGAATTGTTCATAGTCGCTCGGAGATGTACTTTTCTTTTTGAAAGTTTGAGTTTTCATTAAATGCACGCGCTTCGGTTTTGGTTGATAGTATGTTCTTCAATACATTCTATACAAAGATTTATATAAATCAAACATATAATATTCTTTTATCAAAAAATCCTATTGAAGCGCCTTCGTCAATGTTGTTATTAGATATTTATAGTTTATAACAATTCGAATTGATAATTTAGGAAGACTCTTTTGAAAGACATTGCCTATGAAGCACCTGAAACCGGAGCCGGTTGGTCTCATTTATCGATTCATCCGGGGGATCGGCCGTATCATTCTCGCCATTTTCTTCCGAAAAATTGAAGTCCGGCATCGCGAACGTATTCCATCGGTCGGTCCCGTTGTGTTTGTAGCCAATCATCCCAATTCGATCATGGACGCTTTTGTCGTGGGTGTGGCCATTCCCCGCAAGGTAAATTACATCGGCCACTCCGGACTATTTAGTCACCCGCTGGCCTCAAAATTTCTCAAAAGTTGTGGTGTGATTCCCATCGTTCGAAAGGGCGAGCACTCGGACAAGGCGGACAATACGATGTCCTTCGAAGCGTGTTATAATGCGCTAGAAAACGGACAGACGATCGGAATTTTTCCGGAAGGCACAAGCGACATGCTTCGTCAGGTCAAACAGGTTAAGACCGGAGCGGCGCGCATTATCCTCGATACGGAAGCGCGGCAACAAACTCCACTTGATATTAAGGTCATTCCACTTGGACTCCACTTTTTTTCTCGCAGCCGTTTCCGAAGCCGCGTACTTATTAACGTCGGTGAGCCGGTAAACCTGGAATCGTATCTTAAGGTGAATTCAACAAATAACGCGGAAGCCGTTAAACTCCTAACAGCAGAAATTCAACGCCGCTTGGAGGAATTGACCGTCAATCTCCAGCATATTGATCTGGATGACCTTGTTCGCGATATCGAACACCTTTACCGCGACGAATTGCGGCAGGATCCGACTCTTTTGCCGACGGGTGTATCGGGAAATCTGGAAGAATTTATTCTCACGCAGCGAATCGCCGAATGCGTGGATCATTTTTTTATCAATGATCCCGAGCGAGTGCGTCGCATGCAAGAAAACATTCGAAACTACCAGCGAAAGCTCAAGCATCTGAATTTACAGGACGCGATGCTTCGTGAGCAGGAACGATTTAGCCGCGTTGTTTTACAGAGCGCCAAACAATTTGTACTGGCGCTTATTGGTCTTCCTCTGGCCGCCTACGGCGTTGTCAATAATTTTATTCCGCATGGTGTCGCCGTTCATTTTGCCAAAAAATTTCTTCATGAGCGGACCAAAATTCTCACCGCCTTATTGTTAGCCGGAGGACCGGCCTTTTTGATAGCGTATGGAGTGCAAACCTATGCGATCAACTATTGGTTCGGCGGATGGTGGGCAACATCCTATTTCATAAGCCTACCCGTTTCCGGTCTTTTTGCCCTTGCTTACATACAGGATCTGCGCGATGAACAGGAACTGATTAGCTTTTCACTTGTGCTGTTTACGAATCGCGGCCTTATCAATCGCATGCGTCGAGAAAGACGAATGTTGATCTCGGAAATGAATAAGGTCAAAGAAGAATATCTTCAGGTGTTAAATTTGACGCGGAACATTCAATGAAATTGGAATGGAACGGATGGAGCGCTTCGTATCTGCAATCGATCCTAAGTGATCTGAGCTATTTGACGGCTGTCGAAAGGCTGGGTCGAATTTTAATAAAAAGAGTGTTATGGCGGGGTGATCCAAACGATAAAAGAATCGCATTGACCTTTGACGATGGCCCGCATCCCGAATTTACACCCAAACTTCTCGATATTCTGGACGCCGCAAAGGTACCTGCAACTTTCTTTGTCATTGGCCAATACGTGGAGCAATTTCGATTCATTGCACAAGATGCCGCACTTCGTGGACATGAATTGGCGAATCACAGTTTTACGCATCCCCTGTTATTTCTGCTGAGGGACAAAGACCTGACCAATGAAATACGCCGTACGCATGAGTGTATTCGGAGTATCACCCAATCAAAGCCCAGATTTTTTCGGCCTCCCATGGGGCTTTTTTCAAAAAGGGTGCTGGACCGGATCGGTGAGTGCGGCTATCAAACCGTCGTGGGTGATGTGTACCCGCGCGATCCTCATTTGCCGGGATCAAAAAAAATTGCCCATCGCATTTTGAATCGGACACAGAATGGATCCATCCTCATACTACACGATGGAGGAAATACGCGATCGGTGGACCGAAACCAAACGCTTGATGCCGTTAAGTTAATTATACCACGCCTGCAGGAAATGGGCTTTCAATTTGTGACCCTGTCGCAACTGCTTAACTAACCGTTGTCGGCTTTTCCAAAAAAGATGACAAATGTCATTTTTTCTTTGGGTTTTGCGTCGGTATCTTGCATGTAAAAATAAACGGATAGAGTGTATGTTATCGAACGAAGAAATTCTCAATTTTCACAGCGAAGGCCGCAAAGGAAAAATTGAAGTTATTCCCACCAAACCCTGTTCAACGCAGAGAGACCTCTCCATTGCCTACAGCCCGGGCGTTGCCATACCTTGTCTGGAGATCGAAAAAAATCCTGAAGACGCTTACAATTATACCGCCAAGGGTAATCTTGTGGCGGTTGTGTCTAATGGCACCGCTGTTCTAGGGCTTGGCGATATCGGCGCTCTGGCCGGAAAGCCCGTGATGGAAGGCAAAGGCGTGCTTTTCAAACGCTTCGCGGATATCGATGTATTTGATTTGGAAGTCAATTCCAAAAGTGCGGAAGACGTTATTCGTGTATGTCAATTATTGGAGCCCACGTTTGGCGGTATCAATCTTGAAGACATCAAAGCGCCGGAATGTTTTTTGATCGAAGAGACTCTGCGTGCGACGATGGACATTCCTGTTTTTCATGACGATCAGCACGGAACGGCTATTATCTCCGGAGCCGCATTGATCAATGCGTGTGAATTGGTCGGAAAACCCCTGGAGAAAATAAAAGTCGTCGTGAATGGTGCCGGCGCATCGGGTGTTGCCTGCGCCAATTTTTACATCAGTCTCGGCGTCAAACCGCAAAACCTGATATTGTGCGACACTAAAGGCGTAGTTTATAAAGACCGGACGCAAGGCATGAATAAATATAAAGAGGCGCTGGCCAACGATACGACCAAACGTACGCTTGCCGAGGCGCTGGAAGGTGCGGATGTTTTTGCAGGCCTATCGGTGGCCAATATTCTGACGGGCGATATGATCAAGCGCATGACCAAAGATCCGATTATTTTTGCGCTGGCGAATCCCGATCCGGAGATTACGTACGAAGCCGCACGGGAAGCCCGCCCGGATGCCATTATCGCCACAGGCCGATCGGACTATCCCAACCAGGTCAATAATGTATTGGGCTTTCCTTTTATTTTTCGCGGCGCTCTTGACGTTCGCGCAAAGACGATCAATGAGGAAATGAAACGTGCCGCCGCCATGGCGCTGGCAAAGCTTGCAAAGGAAGACGTTCCCGATGCCGTCGCCAAGGCCTACGGGGAAGAAGCGCTTCGTTACGGACGCGAGTACCTTATTCCCAAACCTTTCGATTCACGCGTACTGATATGGGAGGCGGCGGCGGTCGCGCAAGCGGCGATGGAAACCGGAGTTGCACGTATCACCGTCAATATCGATGAATATAAAGAGCGACTCGAAAATCGCCTGGGTAAATCTCGGGAAGTAATGCGCACGATTATCCATACCGCGCGCAATCATCCGAAGCGGGTCGTATTTCCGGAAGGTGCACACGAAAAAATCTTAAGGGCGGCGCGTATCGTCATGGAGGAAGGTATTGCCAAACCCATTTTGCTCGGACGCCGGGAAATCATTGAAAATGCCGCAAAGGCGATCGGTGTTAATCTCAACGGTGCGGAAATTATTCATCCGTCTACTTCGACGCGTTACGAAGAATACGTTCGCCAGTACTATGCGATGCGACAACGGAAAGGCGTCACCGAACACGAAGCGCGGGTTCAAATAAGAAATTATACCACGTATGGATGTATGATGGTGAGATTGCGCGAAGCCGACGCCTTGATTGCAGGAGTATCTCAGCATTACCCGGAAACCATTCGTCCTGCACTTCAGGTGGTTGGTATGGATAAAGAGATTTCAACGGTTTCGGGGCTTTATGTGCAAATCATCAAGAACCATATTTATTTTATAGCCGACGCAACGGTCAATATCGATCCTACCGCCGAGCAGCTTGCGGAAATTGCAATAGCCAGCGCACGCGTAGCCAAACGATTTAATGTAGAACCGCGAATCGCGATGATCAGTTTTTCTAACTTCGGAAGTACACAGCATGCGGGCTCACATAAAATTCAGAAGGCTATTGAAATTGTACGCCGAAAAGCGCCGGAACTGATGATTGATGGAGAGATGCAGGCGGACACGGCCATCGTTCCGGAAATCATTGAAAAGGAATATCCGTTTAGCAAACTCAAAGGCGGCGCTAATATTCTGATTTTTCCTGAATTGCAATCCGCCAACGCGGCCTATAAATTACTCCAACGTCTGAGCGGCGCTGAAACGATTGGCCCGATTCTTATGGGACTGCGTTCACCGGTACATGTTTTGCAGCGCGGATGCGAAGTAAATGACATTGTGAATATGACGGCTATTGCGGTCGTCGAGGCCCAATCAAAATAACTTTTCTGATCTTGATCAGGTGATCTGATTATTTTATATATCTTGTTCTGACGTCCGGCAGGCGGATGTATTTTCTTCAAATCGAACGATAAAAAAGGGCTTGAGGAATGGATCTTTCCACAAAATATTTAGGTTTGCGGCTCAAAAATCCAATAGTCGTTGCAGCCTGTCCTCTGTCACGCCGGATCGACAACATCAAACGCATGGAAGATGCGGGCGCAGGCGCCGTGGTTCTTTTTTCGTTGTTCGAGGAACAGATTATTCAGGAATTGCTCGAAGAGTCCTATCATCTACACAAATCGCCGACACCCTCTGAAATTGCAGGACCGGATACCTGGTCGCACGGCCCGGAGGAATATCTGGAGCATATCCGGAAAGCTAAAAAGGCCGTTGCCATACCGATCATCGCCAGCCTCAATGGTTCCACCATCAATGGATGGCTTCAATACGCAAGAAAGATAGAAGAAGCAGGCGCCGACGGAATCGAACTCAATATGTATTACATCGGGGCCAGCCCGAAAGACACATCTCAGAGTCTGGAAGATAAATACATAGAAATTGTGAAGACCGTAAAGAGTGTGAAGATACCGGTTTCCATCAAACTCAGCCCGTATTTTACCAGCCTTTCGCATTTTGCTAAAAGACTCGACGATGCCCATATCGACGGCTTGGTCATGTTCAATCGGTTTTACCAGCCGGATTTTGATCTTGAGTCCTTGTTGGCCGTTCCTCACGTCGTACTCAGCCATTCGATCGAGATGCGGCTCGCGCTCCGATGGGTCGCGATTCTCCACGGGCAGGTGCGAACCGATCTGGCGGGAACCGGAGGCATTCACACCTCTGAGGATGCCCTCAAAATGCTGATGGCCGGAGCCAATGTCACTATGATGTGCTCGGCGTTATTGCGCAACGGGATTAATTTTATCTCTGATGTCGTCCGTGAAATGGAACTCTGGATGGAGCAGCATCAGTATGAGTCCGTCCGCAAGCTGATCGGCACCATGAGCCAAAAATCGATTGACGATTCCTCCGCGATGGAGCGCGCCAATTATATCAAAATCTTGACTAGCTATTGATTCCGGCTGTCCACTTCCCATCGTTTGCCTTTTTTCACTTTTTCACTTAGGTTAGTAAAGCTCAATACGCTTTAGGCCGAACCATGAAAAAAACGAAGTCCTCAATCAGATCGGTTAAAAACCCGATCGATTCATTTACTGAAATTCTAGGGTCCTATGGTTTTGCAATAAAAGACGCCAAGATTGTGGCAGGCTTAGTGCGATGCAAAACCTACAAACGCGGTGATTTTTTCTTAAAGGAGGGGCAACTTAGCCAATGCTTGGGCTTCGTCGAATCCGGCTATTTCCAGTTTTTTTGCAATGTCGATGGCGAAGATATCACAACGTACTGCTCGCGTGAAAAAGATCTCATTGTTTCACTCGGAAGTTTTTTCACGAGAACTCCCTCGCGAGAAAATATACGCGCTATTACGCCGGCGGCCGTTTGGATATTGGATCGCAATGACATGGATAGGCTCCTTAGAAAGAACGCGGCTTTTCAGCAATTTTATGTCCGTGCCATCGAACATCAGATTGTTTGTATCGATTATAGCCGGTTTGATCTGATCACCATGAGTCCGGAAGAGCGATATAAGAAAATGATACGCGTAGAAGCCGATCTTATTCAAAAAATTCCGGTTCAATACCTCGCCTCGATTCTCGGCGTTACTCCCCGGCACCTTAGCCGAATACGGAAGAATATAAAATAGCCGGATTCCTCAAATTTTCTCCCGAAAAATTATAGGACATTTGACCCAAAGATTTGGAACAGGCTTTTCTACTTCTTTCAGATGAAGGACTTCAGGCCCTCCGTATTCGGTGTAAACCACGGCTTTCATTTTGAATTAAGTTTATGTCTGAAATGGAGTGCTAACATGAGCATAAAGCCTGGTGCTGTAACGCCCCAAATGAAACCGATAAAAAGCAATTGAGGAGAAAAATTCCAATAGAAATAGACAAACCCGATTATTGGGGTTGTAAGAAAATGAGCAAGGAGCCATTGTCTTATTTTTTTTTCAAACCCATGTTTTTCAAAAACGGGTATTAAAAATACAGTTACAAGACCCATAAAAATGTAGCCAATAGCATCGAAATCCCAGAATAATGAATGTGGGGTTTGGATTAGCATCCGGATTTCATCGGCCCGGCCCTTTAATGTCATAGGTATTACGGTGGCCAGTTGAACGATATAATTGGCTATTACAAATATGACATAGATAACAGAAAAAAGGACGGCAGCGTGACTCCATATTTTTTTATCTATAGGGCTGCTGTAATGAACGGAAAGGGTTAATAAGATAAGTGGAATGGAGATACAAAGTGAAGTGCTATATATTAAAATTTCATCCCAGGGATATGGTAATAAGCCGGCAGACTGAAGAGATTGCACAATTACAAAGGAGAGGGTAGCAGCAAAAGCAACCATGCCCGACCAATATCCTAATTTATGGACTGTGTTATTCATTTGTCTAAGGTCCTTTGTTATTTAGTATAATCACCAATCGTTCATTGCATTTTCATCTGAACATTTCCTTCGCCCTCTAGCAAATTTACTCCCCATGGAATGTAACCTGCACACATCAATAGCGCACCTGCAGCGCTAATTAATTCTATGTCGGGATTATTCAGTAAGAGAAGACCAATAATGATGGACACTCCTTGCCATTTGTTAATGAATTTCTCCCGCATTAATCCCAGCGCCTGAATAGCTGCACCAATGGGTAATAAGGGCAAGAGCCAAACAACCCATAGCAGACCTTCTTTGTTAACAATAACGCTGAGGTATGGGGCAAACTCTTGAAATTGTTCTTCTGGCAATGCATCGAATGCTGATAACACCAAACACAAGGCACCTTTATCCACCGCTAAAATAAAAGCTCCAAATAAACCAATGACACCACCCCAAAAACCTAATTGTTTGCCCTTTCCTTGCAACACATTCATGGAACCACTCAGATAGATCATTATTACAGGGACAGCAAACATGACAACAAAATGCCCAATGTGGTACATGGGTTGTTTGTGAAATCTTCCAACTAATTGTTCAACAGTTTGAAGTGCCTCAAGTTTGAAGAGATTAGGGTGCATTAAAAAGCCCACGAGCAACATTACGGGAAATGCAATGAGGGATATTGCAAAACCTTTCATTTTAGTTGTTTCTATTTTCATCACGTTTAAATTGACTTCGGTATTATTTAAACTCCACAACGTCAGCGATGACGACAATCTTAATTCTTGTGTAAAACAGTGTGTTAAGAGTTTCTGCATCATAGCGCAAATTGGTTAATGCTAGCGTTCGCCCAATAGCACTTCCATTCTTCGCCTCAAAATCTGCCCACAAGTTTTGCATAGCGTTCTTATAGAGCGTGCGACTTGGCGAAAGTGGAATTATGGCAAATTGACCTCCGGCCAAACCAATGCCATAGCTCACACCCAATATTCCACTGCTTGAGGCTTCACCGCTGATATTAGTAACCACAATTTGATAGTTGTTGCTTGCTAAGCCGACATCGGTAAGATGCGCGGAGGCATTAAGACCAACGGAGGCACAACCCTCTAAAAAGCAAACGATCACGACAAGCAGTAAACTTGAAATTGACTCTTTCATATACTGTCCTTTCTTTCGCGATTATACTCTTGGCCGAAGCTAAATGCAGTGCAAATGAATGTCAATGATGGTAGTCAAGCTTTCCTATGATAGAGATCATAAGACAAAACTGAATTCACTTTGTAGTTGGAATACTTCTCTTGTAGTCCATTGCTTTGGTGTCGCGGCGGGCGGTGCGGCAATGGCAAGTGCCAAAGATGTGGGCGAGAGTTTTTTAGGTTGCCCTGTCGTGTGAAATTGTTAGACTTTGTTCGTCGGCCGAGTCCAGTCCCAGTTCTTTTTGTTTCCCTTTAAAGCCCCACGTTGTCTAAGGGAACGGCATTGTTTCCGTGGAAAAATCTGGCAGGTGGGATTGGTTGAACGTTACATTGTTTTTGTAGAGAATTTGTCGGATTACAGGTAGGGCATTGTTGCTAATATTAGATAGCCGGATTCCTCAAATTTTCTCCCGAAAAATTATAGGACATTTGTCCTACACGCGGAGCTTTTTCGATGGTATCTTGTCATAGCAAACAAAGGAGATAGTTATGAAACGGTATTTTGTTCTATTTATTATTCTGATGGCCGCGAGGGCGAATTCACAAGAGCGCTTGACCGGAAAAGAATTCAGCGTCAATGGCTTTCGAAATCCCTCGATGGGCATCGAACATCGGCGCGGTGCGTTGTCCTTTCATGTTGGCTATTACATCACCGTTATTTCAAAAGATGAGCGCGGGAAAAATGAAACGACGTCCTTCTTCAAGCTCGGTGTGACGGGATGGTTTTTGCCGACAGAGGCCGGCTCGTCCATGTATTCCTCTTTGTCGTTTGTCCGAGGCTTAAGTAAGGATTACAAAGGTGATAATGGAATTATGATTGAGACAGGCTATCGATGGATGGTTTGGAAAGGCCTCAACCTCAGACTGGGGGC
>JANNSF010000095.1:0-4577 GCA_031402315.1 bacterium
CCAAAACAGGCGTCCCGCTCTGGCGGGACTACACCCCGAACATAATCACAAAAATTTCAACTCCTGATCACGCCTTTAGCGTGACTCCCAAAACAGGCGTCCCGCTTTGGCGGGACTACACCCCGAACATGCATTTTCAATGCGCGCGCAATATAGACGTCGAGTATCACTTTGTCAAGCTATGCGTTCATTTCTTTTAATGTTTTTCGAATGAGCAAAATCGCCGCGTCCACGTCTGCGTTGGTAATATTAAGCGCCGGACGAAATCGAATCGAATGCGAACCGCATTTAAGCACGAGCAAACTGTTCTCCATCGTCTTCTTGTGAAACGTATCACGAAGCGCTTCGCTCGGTAAATCAAACGCACACATCAAACCAAGACCACGCGCATTCGTGACGGATTTGAAATCATTTTCAAGGGCACTCAATTGCTGCAAGAGATACGCTCCCACGGTGCGGGAATTTTCGATTAACTTTTCATCCTGAATAATTTTCAAATACCAGGTCGCGCGGTACATATCCGCAAGATTACCGCCCCATGTAGAATTAATGCGGCCGGCTTTTTGGAAAACGTTGTCCTTCACTTCATCAATGCGTTTGCCGGCGAGAATTCCGCATATCTGCATTTTTTTCCCAAAGGAAAGAATATCCGGCTTAACGCCAATCGCCTGATGCGCCCAGAATTCTCCCGTGAGGGCAACGCCGCTCTGCACTTCATCATAGATCATAAGCATCTCGTTTTCGTCGCACAGTTGACGCAGCGCCTTATGAAATTCGAGCCGGAAATGATTATCCCCGCCCTCGGCCTGGATGGGCTCGATAATGAGTGCGGCAACCTGATTCTTATTCTTTGCGAGCTGATCTTCGATGTAGGCAATCGCACTGTCTTCACGCTTTTTCACATCGGCAAGATTCACTTCATTCAGCGGAAATTTCACACTCGGATTCGGCGCCTTGATCCAATCGAACTTCGGAAAGTACGCGACCTTGTGTTTGTAATGCGTATTGGTCATGGTCATCGTATAGCCCGAGCGGCCGTGAAATGCTTCGTTGAAGTAAATGATCTTCATCGAATTGACGTACTTAGCCTCTTCCTGTTCCGATGAAAATCCATTTGGATACTGTTTCCTGACCTTCCAGTCAAACGCCGTTTTGAGCGCATTCTCTACCGCAAGCGCCCCGCCCGAAACTAAAAATAGATGTGGCAAATAATCCGGAATTCCAACGCGTGAAAAAGTTTCCACAAACTCGGCCATGATGGTCGTGTAAACATCGGAATTGGAAGGATTATTCGTCGCGGCATCGATCATGCCGTCCCTAAATTCCTGAGTCTGCATTTTGGGGTGATTCATTCCAACCGGTGAGGAACCGAAAAATGAAAAGAAGTCTAGAATTTCTTTTCCGGTCTTCGCATCGACAATATGGGAGCCATGACTTTTTTTAGTATCCAGAACAAAATCATAACCGTCCACGAGCAAGTGTTTCTTGAGGAATGCGTGAACTTCGGTGGGATTAATTTTTACAGATAACATGGTTATCTCCTTTGAATTTTTTTTGGTGAAAAAATGACAAGAAGGAGACTATCTCAGACGCGCCACTCCGGCTTGAGAAGAATCTGACGCACACCCGTGAGTGCGTTATGCTCACGCTCCCACCAGCCCGTAAATTCTGTCGTATGTAATTCTGTAAAAATCATTTCAGCTTTCTCAAATACTATCGACTAATAATTATCAATCTGGGCACGCTGCAGTTTATCACTAAAGTCCACGTACACTGTTTTTGTTTCACTGAAAAATTCATAGACCGGCCAACCGCCTTCACGATGTCCATTACCGGTCTGCTTCACCCCGCCGAAAGGCAAATGCGCCTCTGCCCCGATCGTTGGAGCATTGATATACGTAATTCCGCTTTTAATGTCACGCATGGCGACAAAGGCTTTATTGACATCACGCGTATAAACCGATGAGGAAAGTCCGTAAACCGTTCCATTAAGAACCTTTACCGCTTCGTCAAAATTTTTGACTTTAATAACCGACAAGACAGGGCCAAAAATCTCTTCTTGTTCAATCCGCATACCCTGTTTTACATCGCCGAAAATTGTTGGCTTAAAAAATAGTCCCTGAGCGCAATCGCCATCGGTGTGCCGTTCTCCTCCGCAAAGCAACTTCGCACCTTCCGCTTTTCCTATCTCGATATAGCTTTGAACTTTCTTGAGTGACGCTTCATGAATAAGCGGACCAACCTGATTACCGCTTTTCAATCCATCACCAAGCACAAGTTTTTTCGCCGCATTGACCAATTTTTCTATAAATTGATCGTAAATTTTTTCGTGCAGAATCAGTCGGCTGGTGGCGGTACAGCGTTGTCCTGTAGTACCAAAAGCTCCCCAGAGCACTCCATCCAACGCCAGATCAAGATTCGCATCGTCCATCACGACCTGCGCATTTTTTCCGCCCATTTCAAGCGACACATGCTTCAGATCTTTCCCGCACGAGGACGCAATATGACGCCCTGTCTCGGATGATCCGGTAAAACTAATGACATCAATTTTTGGATGTTTGACGATCGCTTCGCCCACATCGCCTTCACCGTGGACCAAATTTACAACGCCTGCAGGAATTCCCGCTTCGATCAAAACTTCAACCAGCATGGATCCGGTTTTCGGCGTATCCTCCGCCGGTTTAAAAACAACGGTGTTACCGCAAAGTAGCGCCGGAAACATTTTCCACGTGGGAATAGCGAGCGGAAAATTGAACGGGCATATCAGTCCGGCTACACCAATCGGCGTACGCATCGACATCGCAAATTTATTTTCAAGTTCCGACGGCACCGTGTGTCCGAAAAGACGACGGCCTTCCGTGGCGGCATAGTACGCGGTATCAATGCCTTCTTGAACATCTCCTTTGGTCTCCGCCAAAACTTTGCCCATTTCACGCGTCATCTCGCGGGCAAATTCATCTTTGCGCGCGACAAGAATATCGCCCACTTTGCGCAAAATATCTCCGCGCTTTGGCGCCGGCATGAGCCTCCAGGCGTTCCATGCGGCACTCGCGGCGTTTACCGCTTCATCCACATCGGCTTTTCCGGATTTAGGAAAAAGCCCTATCACTTCGTCCCAATTGGCCGGATTATGATTTTCAAAGGTTGCACCGGATTTGGCATCTTGCCATTTTCCGTTAATATAATTCTGAAATTTTTGAGCCATGGTTCGTTTCTTTTATGTCAACGCGAATGCGCCGACCGGTTACAAATTTTTATCGATTCGGTTGCGCAAATTATCGCTGGACATAACTTTCTTGAATACAAAGCCGACTCCCAATATGATGCCGCCTAAAATCATGCCGATTATTGAAATGCTGAAAATTGATTTAATGAGCATAATCGCGCCAAGGATAATCCACAGCCAATACAATTTTACGATCCACAACATTCCCATGGTACTTCCCTTTCGTGTTAATTGCGTCCCGAAACAAATCGTTCCAGGACAAAGTTCTGTAATTCCAATTTATAGAAATACGTTTTCTGTTTCACATCCCCCAAGTCGTCTTCCGGATATTCAACCTCGTCAATGCGAATTCGGTATGTGGAGTTTTCTCCGGATTGGGTCAGTAAAATGTTACAACTATTCGACATCCCGCCCTTGGAGTCGAATCTAAAAAGTTCGAGAAAATGGGTTTCGCTTTCGGCCCAAAATTCAAATACCCGGCACGACTGCTTCAGATCTCGATCCTGCAAAATCGAATACACTTCAAACTTTCCATCGTAATCAATATCGACGGCTTTAAAATCGACTATACCCCCTCCGCTTCCGCGATTGAGCACCTCATGTTTCCAAACGCCCCGATCTTCATAATACGCCATAACGTAATTCAAGTCCTTATCCGTGATCGTACCTGCAACAACCAATTCCATAGTTCCGTCACCATTCAAATCCATGTCCAGTGTCCGGTATACGTCGAACGATTCGGAAACACCAAAGCGCGGAGTTATGTTGGTAAAATTTTTTTCCGCATCGCGAAGTGCGTCCCTCAAAAATATCTTGTCGTTCAATTCCGCACTCCCTGCCGAAAGAAACGATACACTAAAGAGACCCCACATCATGATTTTTTTTACCATCAATAATAAATAGCTCCCGGCACCTTTCTGATCGTATAAATTAATACGCCGCTAGCTCGCGCATCATTTGAAGCATCTTATCTTTGTTAGGAAGGAAGTAGGCTTCCAGTGGCGGACTGTAAGGAACCGGTGTATCGATCGCGGCCAATCGTCGCACTGGCGCATCGAGATGTTCAAACGCATTTTCGGTAATAAAGGCTGATATATCTCCGCCCACTCCGCCAGTGAGGGTCGCTTCATGCGCCACGATCACCCGATTCGTTTTCCTTACCGATTCTAAAATCAGTTCCTTATCGTAGGGTAAAATACTTCGCAAATCCAATACTTCCACGCTTACACCTTCCTTCTCAATTATTTCCGCAGCTTCAAGAGCCCAATGCACGGCCGAACTGTAGGCGACGACCGTCATGTCTTTGCCTTCACGTTTGATATCGCCTTTGCCAATGGGAATAATGTAGTCG
>JANNSF010000096.1:0-13990 GCA_031402315.1 bacterium
CACCGACCGAATTTTTCGTACGCATACCGATCGTATGAAAACCCTCCGCAAGAGAAGAGGTATTGATGCTCGCCGAAAGGCCTTCATGAAATTCATCGTACACCCCGTCTGCGGTCGTCATGGCAATTCCATTTCCGGCGCCGGGATCTGTATCAATATAATATTCAGAGTACGCCATGTGGGATGGCGCCGTTAACAAGGCCGCACCACCTACAACAGTGAAAGCCTGTGTAAATATTCCACTCCACACGCCATTGTCTCCGTGTGTGCGAATATTCAACGTATGAACTCCGGGGCTCAGACTTGCCGAACTAATAGATCCTGTGATTCCTTCAAAATACCCATCGTAAGCACCATCAGCTACGTTTAGGGACGTGTTCGATCCGGCTCCAAGATCATCATTGTCAAAAAAATACTCAGACTGCAAAAGTTTGGCCGGTACTGGAATGATATTCGCGGAAGAAGAGGTTACATTGAATAGTGTGGCCGAAGGCGCGCCCCATGTACCGTCATTTTTTTTAACACGAATATAAAGTGTGTGCAAGCCAATCGATTGCGATGCGGAAAAACTCGGCGCGAGTTCTTCGAAGTAATTATCAAAAGCGCCATCCGCAGCAGAAAAGGATGTTCCTGACCCGGCTCCCGGATCGGCATCCACAAAATATTCGGCCACTGAAAGTTTGTCCGGTGCCGGAATTATATACACGGACGAAGAGGCTACCATGAAAGGTCGTGTGGAAACGCTGCTCCAGGACCCATCATTTCTTTTGATCCGGATATTTAGTGTGTGCATGCCGAGACTGTAACTCGTAGTACTCGGTGACGCAATAAACTCGGCAAAAAAATTGGAATCGGAAGTTGCCAAGGGGCTATTATTTCCGGGATCAAGATCGTTGTTATCAAGAAAGTATTCTGCTGTCACAAGTTTCTTTGGGCTTTGCGCAAAAAGAGACTTTGAAAGCGACCACATCACAAAAAGAATCAGAAAATATATAAATCGGTAATAATATTTATTCATAAGAATTCGCCTGTAGTTAATGTAATGGTAGTGATTCTTATGTCTTATTCGATGGCGCCGCTGGCATTGATCGTAATCGTATTTCCCTGAATGACGGTGTAAGGCGTAATAAGAATATCTAAAACTTTAGGATTCGTTCCGCCCTGGTAATTGGCCGCACTGGTTGGTCCGCCATAAATACCCATATCCATTCTCGTTTTGTCAATATCCCGATAGATTGCAACCGTACTGCCTGTATTGATGCACGGAGAACCGCCTTGCAAAACAAAATTACCGGTTGCAGCGCTGGTGAAGAGCGGATCGGCGATGATGTTTCCATTTCCCGAAGGCGCGGCGCCCGAACTAAAAAAACAGTTATAATCCCAAATGGCGGAGCCCGCAGGAATAGACCCGGCACTATTCGCTACAATATTGCCATAAAAATAGCCGCTGCTACTAGTAATTCCTTTGGTCGAGGCATTGTACACGACATTGTTTGTATAAATCGTTGTGGCATTCGAAGTGTACATGCCGTTTGCACCGTTCATGAAAACATTGTTCGCAACCATCACATTGGTTCCGCCAAAGCTATAAAGGCCGGTTGTACTTGAGTCCACCGTATTTCCAATAATTCGCAGATCATGCGGGTTAGAGGAATTAGAAATAAAAAGGCCCGCATCATTTGTAAAGGAAGCCGGATAGGAGACGATTTTATTCGCAATGACATCTGCAAAACCATAGTTGACCTGAAGATTGCAGCCACGAAGTGAATTACCGTAAATCATCGTGCGGGTTGCAGCCGATCCGTGATTGGCCATGACGATCCCGCCAACGGGATTCGCTGTCGTTGAATGGCGGACGGTGTTGTTCATAACTACGGCAGCGCCATTGATCTGAATTGTACGTTCCAAAATCATGTTTCTTGCAATAATGGTGCGCTTTGCCGTTCCGCTCGATGCGATGCCGTACACGTAAATATCTCCACCGGACACGGTGAAATTGTAAAATAAGGAACCGTAAGCGCCGGAATTAAATACGATGGCCGTCGTTCCACTGCTCACAAGAAATACGGAGTCCTGGGCAACCATGGCGACCAGTTTATTCACCTGGAGATTGGTTTCAGAATAGGTACCTTTGATAACTTTGATCGTGTCGCCATTGACCAAGCCCGCATTGGCCAAAGCCCCTGCAATCGTGGTATAATTTCCATTTCCGCCTTGATCGACAACCCAGATCGAAGGCCCTGCTGCGTAAATGAGGTTAGTAAATAAGATCGACGCGGCAATGATAAGCATGAATTTTTTCATGACGACTCCTTGTGTGATATGATTATGATGAATAATTTTGATCAAATGTTATTGGCAACGCTAGAAATTCTGAACGAAAAATCATTTGAAAAAAGATAGACAGAAGAGCGGGCGTGGACAACTACATGACTATGTAGGTTTTGAAAGAAACGACAGAAAAGTTTAGATAAAACAGCCTATGGTGTGACGCAGATCACATTTTTGAAAGTCTAGGCAAAAAAAAATGAATCAGATTGATTCGGTTTTTAGTTGGGAGGATTTATTTTGCGCGTGCTTGAGGGCCCTCATGCGCTCATGAATTTCTTTCTTGAGTCGAACTGATTCTATGAGAGTTTTTATGAGAAATTATTGCGGCCTTATTTTTTACTTCGCCAGATATCTTTCAAACCACAACACAACTTGTGCACGAGCAGATTCCGAAGCTATGCCATCGGCGCCTGACGTGGCTCCATCAAAGGAATGGTTGGCGCCCTCATAAACAATCATTTGAATTGGATTTCCACTGCTCGTACTTGCTCCATTTCGAACTGCCTTGTCGAGGAGTACTTGAGGATAGCCGATTGTAAAAAGGGGATCAAGCGATGCATGTAGAATGAAAGTTGGTGCATAGGGAACATACTTGCCGTCGGTCGAGTCCGACGCGCGTCCAAAATAACTGTGAAATCCGCAACCCGGATACATAGCGACCGCCGCGGCAAAACGGCCTCCCATGGACGGCATAACAGGCGCAGGAACTTTATAGGTGATGCCGTCATTAATAACGTTCCATTCGCTTTTTGAAACTTTTGCCCCATCGACAATAGAGGCTAATGCGGTCGTCGCGCCATGGGAGAAGCCGAGTAATCCAATCGAGTTCTTGCTCACACATCGCACCGTTTGCAGAAAATCAAGTGCCAGGTAGGCATCCTTTGGTCGCTCAAACATCGGTGAACAAATAGAATCTACAGGAGGTTCTTGATTACAAAATTCCACAATATCCCTGGCTGAGTAGCTGTCGATAAATAGACCGACCCACCCACGATTCTTGAATATTGAAATCCAATCACGAAAGTGTTTGTCCATTTCACCAGCCAGGACGTCATCATTCTTCCACAAACCGCCGCAACCATGAAGCACAACAATTGCAGGGAATGGCCCGTCCCCGTCGGGCTTAATAAAAAGGCCCTTCAGTGGCTTGTTTTGAATCGTAGCAATCGTCACGACGGTATCATTCGCAATAAGCAGTCCGGAGTCGTCGTCGGAATTCGCAGGATTTTTTCTAGACGAATTGCAAGACAACAATAGACCGGAGCATAGCAGGATACCAAGCGATAATGTTTGGAGCCTCAAAAGTTTAATCGACTATTTCGCGCATCCTTCAAGGGCCGTCATGCGCTCCTGAATTTCCTTCTTATATTTTTTATCCCAATCGCAGCTTCGCGCCTGAAAATATGTTTCAAATGCTTTTTTACATTGTTTTTGACTGTCGTAATATTTTGCCAGTGTAAAAAGAACGAAAACGTTTTTGGGTGAGGCTTTGTCCGCTTCTTCAAATTCCTTTACCCCGTCTGCGGTACGTCCTTGTTTGAAAAAGAGATTACCACGCCACATCGAAAAAACATGCTCGTATTTTTTATCACTTTTGGCAAAACGTTTTTGCGTCTCGAGGTAGTCTGCATTGGCCGAATCGAGGCCGATGGCAAGCGCAATCGAGGATGCGGCCTTGTCGGATTGGTTGTTGGAATAATAAGTCTCTGCCAAGGTGTAGAGATAGGCTGCATTTTTACTGCCGGATGCGGATACCGCGACCTCGGCGTTCTCCACTGCCTTTAATGGATTACGCGACGTTTTGTCTTTGGCGGAAATCAATACCCACGCAAGGTTATTGCGGGCAAAGGCGGCATTAGAACTGTAGGCGAGCGCCGAATCGTAAGAGGAGATGGCCTCTTTGTACTTGCCTTCCATCATCAGCACATCACCAAGATGTGTATAGCCGAATGCCGTCTTGGAATCGAGTTTGATTGCCTCCTGAAAGTTTTGTTTTGCTTTTACGTAGTCGCCTTTGGCATAATAGACGAGACCAAGGCGATCTCGGGAGCCGGCGTGCTTAGGATTTACAGCAATAGCTTTTAGAAACATTTCTTCCGCGTTCTTGTAGTCACCCTTATCGTAATAGTCGGTTCCCAATCCACGAAATCCCGAAGCAAATTTGGGATTGAATTCGACGCTCTTCTTGCGATAAAATATAGCGGAATCCAAATTCTTAAATGCCGGAAAAAAATTGCCGGAAAATGCATCCGCAAGCATATCAAAGGCATCGTATTGATTCTTGCGCAGAATAGTCGCTCTTCGCGCGGCCTGGATCAGTTGATCGCGATCCTTGGTTTCCCGGTAGCTTAGCGCGAGCGAGGTCCATGCCGATGCCAGAGATTTGTCCAGCTTAGTAGCTTTGAGACCTGCCTTTAGAGCTTCGTTATAACTTGCTGTTTTTTCTTCACTCTTAAAATTGATATCCTGAATACGTCCGATCTTCGCGTAGGCACGAGACATACCGGCGTAGGCAAGCGCATAGTTGCTATCTTTCGCTACCGCCTGAGCAAAAAATTCGATCGCCTTCGTATAATCTTCAACGCTGGAGCTGATGTCGTACTGCAGAATGCCCTTGATGTAAGGTTCGAAGGCTTCAACGTTCACCGCCCCTTTGGTAGGACCGCCAATTTCGTCAATTGTTTTTTTACCAAAACTCACGAGTGCTTTATTAGCAATTTGTGCGTACATGGCATAAACATTGGCGGTGGTGAATGTGCCGGTGCCGAGATAACTGTTTTTCACGTCCGCAAAACCGGTGCGTGTATCGTAAAATTTAGACAACACTTTTACATTTTCACCCGTGACGTCAAAGAGGCCCAAAATCACACGGTTGGCTTCCAAGGCTCTGGCAAGCGAAAGCGCCTTTTGCTCATCTTTCATATCAAGGGTTTTGTATCCTTTTGTCTTCATTTCCGCAAGGATGTCGGCCCGCTCGATGACATCGATGGAGGTGTCTTTACCCAATTCCACACCGATCGCTTCGCTGAATCCCGCGCTGAGCCAATCGTTTTTAGCCAGGGCGCTTTCGTTGTGAAAGGGAATGATGACGACTTTTAGTTGTGCCGCAGTGGAAATAGCGAAACTAAAAAGGAAACACGATTGGAATAGAAATCTCAGCATAAAACGACTCCTTAAGCTTCTTTGTTTAATAGTCGGAAAATACATAAGACGGGATAGCGTAGCAAAGAATTTTTTATGTTTTTTTGGGACCGGCCGGAAGCACAGCAGACAGCCCACGGTGTTATGAATTGACAGCTCTCAAAAAAACAATTGCCTAAAACCGTGTCAGAACATACATTGCTTATGCAAGAAGTTTTAATCGAAAGGATGCATGTCGCTCGCGGAAGTTTTTGAGCCGATCGAATCGGAACTGGATATTTTTCAAAAAAAATTCAAAGAGCAGCTCACTTCCAAAATAAAAATTGTAGATACGATCGCGAGATACGTTGTATCGTCCCGCGGAAAAAATTTACGTCCGGTGCTCGTGATGCTTTGCAGCAAAATGTGCGGCGGAGAAATGACCGAACGAAGTTATCGCGCCGCGATCACGATCGAGCTTATTCACACCGCGACGCTCGTTCATGACGATGTCGTGGACGGCGCCGACATGCGACGCGGACTGCCGGCGATCAACGCTATTTGGAAAAACAAAATGGCGGTTTTGATGGGCGATTATCTATTAGCGAATGCGCTCATCAGTATCGTAGATATCAAAAGTTTTGATGCGATGATGCTTTTATCAATGGCGACTAAACGAGCAAGTCAAGGTGAACTCACACAGATTGATAAAAGTCGTAAACTCGACATTGACGAAGAAACGTATCTGCAAATGGTCTCCGATAAGACCGGCGCTCTGATAGCGGCGGCGACGGAACTTGGAGGCATTACGACGACGGAGAAAGACGAAGATCGCAAGGTATTACGCGAATTTGGAGAACTTATCGGTGTGGCATTTCAAATTAAAGATGACCTTTTTGATTTTGAAGGGGAGCAGAAAATAATCGGAAAGACAAAAGGCCGAGATCTCAAGGAGCAGAAGATTACATTACCGCTTATTCATGCGTTTGCTAATGCCCCGCGTAGTGAGTCTAAAGAAATATTGAAAATGATTAAAAAGTCTGTTACAGGTTCTGACGTAAAAAAGATAATCCGGTTTACCGAAAATTATGGCGGCTTAGCCTACGCCAAAAAGCGTTTGCATGAATATTCCGCTCAAGCGGTTATCCTGTTGGACTACTTTAAAGACTCACCTTCGAAAACAGCGTTAAAAAAATTTGTGCAGTATAATATTGAACGTAAAAAATAGTTCGCAAAGCTAAAGCATGCGCTTTAGATTGCGAAAACACCCAACTAGAAGAAAAAATTCACCGGGAGAGAATCATGAGCGACATACATTCGATTAAAGGGCGTGAAGTGTTAGATTCCCGCGGAAATCCGACGATTGAAGTCGAAGTTTTCTTGCATAGCGGCGTCATGGGTCGTGCGATCGTCCCTAGTGGTGCTTCCACGGGCGAACACGAGGCCGTCGAACTTCGCGACGGTGACAAGAAACGTTATATGGGAAAAGGTGTTTTGAAAGCCGTACACAATGTCAATGCGATCATTGCCAAAAGGCTTCACCATGCGGATGCGAGTGACCAATACGGTATCGACCACGCGATGATAACGCTCGACGGTACTCCGACCAAGAGTAAACTCGGCGCCAATGCAATACTAGGCGTGAGTCTCGCCACTGCCCGTGCCATGTCCAATGAACTCAATATTCCGCTATTTCAATATCTGGGCGGCCTCCGCGCCAATACGTTGCCGGTTCCAATGATGAATATTTTGAACGGCGGCGCGCATGCCGATAATAATGTAGATTTCCAGGAATTTATGATTGTACCCGTCGGAGCCAACTCTTTTTCCGAGGGGCTTCGAATGGGGGCGGAAATTTTTCACCATTTGAAATCGGTGCTAAAAGGAAAAAAATACAATACCGCAGTTGGTGATGAAGGAGGTTTTGCACCAAACCTAAAATCGAATGAAGAAGCGATTGAGGTCATTCTAAAAGCCGTTGACGCGGCGGGATACAAAGTCGGAAAACAAATCATGATTGCGCTCGATCCGGCGGCCAGTGAATTTTTTTCAGCCGGACATTACGTATTCAAAAAATCGAGCGGCACCAAGAAAACGCCGGACCAAATGGTCAAATATTTTGAGAATTGGGTGAGACAATATCCGATTATTTCTATTGAAGACGGTATGGCGGAAAACGATTGGGACGGGTGGAAGGCTATGACGGAAGCACTCGGGAAGAAAATACAGCTCGTCGGAGATGATCTCTTTGTAACCAATCCAAAATTCTTAAAAAAAGGAATCGACAAAGGCATCGCTAATTCAATTCTCGTCAAGGTTAATCAAATCGGTACACTCACAGAGACTATGGACGCCGTACAGATGGCTCATAGTGCAGGATACACAGCTGTTCTGAGTCATCGCTCCGGTGAAAGCGAAGATACAACGATTGCCGATATAGCGGTAGGTCTTAATGTGGGCCAAATCAAGACCGGTTCGGCTTCTCGAACTGATCGCATCGCAAAATACAATCAACTTTTGCGAATTGAAGAGTTTTTAGGCGGGAAGTCGGTGTATCCGGGCCGTGCGGCTTTCAAAAAATAGATCAACAGAAAGAGTAATATGGACGAATCAACAAACATAGCAGAAGCCAAACGCGCCAAAAGAAAGCGCATTTTAATCTGGGGCGTCGGCATAACAGCCCTGCTTACGGTCGTTTGGGGTAATTATGGGGCGTATCAAATTTATAAGATAAATCGTCAGAAGTCTGCGCTCGCCGAAGAAATTGACAAGTTAAAGAAGATCAATACGGAACTTTTGGAGCAACGGGAGAAAATAAAAACTGATCTTAATTTTATTGAACGCATCGCGCGTGAAAAATATTCAATGATAAGAGAGGGTGAAAAAGTGTATCAGATGATTCCAAATGAGAAAGTAACTACAAAAAACGAAACCAAAACCGAGAAAAAGTAATGTTCAAAAAAGGTCTTATTGAAGGCGTTATAGTCAAAGACATAAAAAAATATGTGGATGAGCGCGGATGGTTGGGTGAAGTCTTTAGGAACGATGAATTGAGCGAAAATGATATTCCGGCGATGGGCTATATTTCATTGACTTTTCCGGGTATATCGCGCGGTCCTCATGAGCACGTAGATCAAAGCGATCTCTTTGGCTTTATCGGCCCTTCTAATTTCAAAATATACATGTGGGATAATCGGAAAGCGTCGCCGACGTTTATGAATAAGATGGTGGTCTTTGCGGGTGAGGACGCCGCCAAAAGCGTCATAATTCCACCGGGCGTTGTCCATGCCTATCGAAATGCCGGTGATAAAACGGGGATGGTTTTGAATTTTGCCAATCGCCTCTATGCAGGGAAAAATAAAAAGGAAGCGGTTGATGAAATTCGACACGAACACGATCCCAATTCCATTTTTAAATTAGATTAGTTTTGAAGCCCCCACGAAGTCATTCTGAGTCCCGCCCTAAAGCGGGGCGAAGAATCCGCTTTAAAACATTACACAACAAGATCTAAAAAGGCACGATAGCTCTTTTATTTACCATGAAAAAATTCTCCCTCTTACTCTTAATCGCCTTTAAAACATTCGCACAAACTCCCTACTCTCCGCAAAAACTTACAGAAATTCAAAAAGCCGTCGATGCAGTATATGCGGAGCCATTTTTGGACACTCTGCGGTGTGGATTTTTTGCGAAATCCATGAAGACAGGACAAATACTCGCACAGCATAATGCGGATTCTCTCGTGAGCACCGCATCGTGCTTAAAACTTGTGACCTCGGCTGCCGCTCTGGACCGGTGGGGAGGTGACCATCAATTCCGAACTGGGTTTTACACGGATGGAGAAATCGTAGATGGCGTTGTCGAAAAAAATCTATATCTCAAAGGCTATGGTGATCCGTATTTCCTGCCGGAAATTCTCTTACGCGCGATCTACCACATGAAGGCACTTGGCATTCGTGAGGTTAAAGGAAAATTAATCGCAGATGATAGTTATCTTGTCGATAGTGAAAATGCCGAGACCAATGACCGGGCGTATTCAGCGGTCGGCGGGGCGCTGGGCTTTAATTTTAATATTGTGAATGTTTGTGTAAGACCCGGAAAAAACCTGGGTGATACCGCGGTCGTTTTTGCGGAGCCAATTTCAAAATTGATCAAAATAGTCAACGGCACAAAAACCTCCGATTCCGGAACGGGTATTGGCGTCAATCACAATACCACGTTTGCCCGCTACCGGCCGGATGGAATTACGATTTCGCTTTACGGGTCCATAGGACTTGACGAACCGGAATTTAATATCTTCAAGCGTGTGGAAAATCCAACGATGTGGACGGCGACGATCGTCAAAGAGACCATGGCGATGTATGGCATTCCCGTCCGCGGAGATATTACCAAAGGCAGGATGCCGACCGATACCAAACTCATCATCGATCCTCCATCGTACGACTTGTCCCACATCATATCCGGCGTGAATAAGTGGAGCAATAACTATGTTGCGGCGCAGCTCCTGATGGTCATGGGCGCAGAGGAATTCGGTGCGCCAGGTTCGGATGAAAAAGGCATCCGTGTTGTCCGGAAATTTCTAGACAAGGTTGGAATTTCGACTAAAGAAATCATCATGGTAGATGGAAGCGGCCTTTATGATCGAAATCAAATGACAACCAGGGCGCAAGTGAAGATGATGGATTATATGTACAAGGATTTTCGACTTATGCCGGAATATGTGGCGTCTCTTAGCATTGCGGGTGTGGATGGTACAGAAAAGAAGCGTTTCAAGAAAAAATCTCACAAGGAAATGAATAAAAATGCCAGACTCAAAGTTGGATTTCTCTACGGCGTGAATGGCCTCAGTGGTTACATTCAAACGACGAATAAAGATGTTGTTGCCTTCAGTATCCTGACGAATGGCCATGGCAAGGATTATTACGATACCGTGCGCCAATTTGAGGATATGCTCGTCAAGATTTTATACGATCTATAATATGAGCTCCTTTAATGGGCCATCGACCTCCAACGAAATTGGTCTACGTGGGGAACAGCTTGCGGTAGACTATCTCATGGAAAAAAAATATGAAATTATCAAACGTCGCTTTCGGTTTCGCAATGGCGAAATTGATATCATCGCACGATTGGGCAACCTCTTAGTTTTTGTCGAAGTAAAAACGGCAGATGTCAGCCGCGGACCATCCCGATTCGGCGATCCGGAAACCTGGATGAACCCCAAAAAAATGAAGTTTCTAAGACAGAGCGCTGATTATTATTATGCAAAAAACAACATTGTAGACAGTGACTGCCGCTTTGATTTGATTGCGGTACGAATCTATGGTGAAAAAAGCGAAATTAATCACATAGAAAATGCCTTCTGGATGTAATTTTGAGAGAGCACCTACCGTCGGTTTTTCCGTCATTTGACGGAGAACATCCTTTCCTTTATGAATTCTATTTACTTTACAGCTATTGAAAACATATATTTACAGCGCAAGATTAGTTGGCCTGATTCTTGATATTCTGATAGGGAACAACGGAGGTAGTTTATGAAGTTCAAATATTTAATTCTCATGTTATTCGCTTTAGTGTTAATGCTTTCACCTGTGGGATGTGATATAGGAAATTCCGATTACGCCGATGATTTTCAGGAAGTCAAACAAATTATTGAAAAAGATCTCGAAGGAGCGTTTGGGTCAGAAATTATTATTGAACAAAATGCTACTACGCCGCTTAAAACATTGGCTAAGATCGAACGAATTTTTAGGTATCGGTTCGGACGTATTATTAATTCATCCACACGAACAATCAATCGCGATGAAATAACTATTGTAGACTCTACAGCTCAGGGAAGTTTTACCATTACGTACAGCGGACAGTTCAAAGTCATTGACGATTCATTAAAATTTGACATCGTGAAGGAGCTCGTTCATCCAATGAAGCGCTACGTGACATTTGTACGCCGCTTCAATCCTGTACTCAATCAAAAATGGACTACGACCAGTATTTCAGCGGCCTTTGGAGCAACATTAAACAGTAAATTACGTCTTGATTCGCTTCGTATTCGTACACGACGCGAAACGATTGATGTCACCGATCCCTTTGATATCACGTTTTCGCCTCAGCGTCCCATTATTCTTAAGGGCGGGGACACTCTTTTTATCGAAGCTAAAGTTGTTAATACGGACAATATTTTTGATGCGCCCGTTGGATTTGTAACCACAGGACGCAATAATTTCGCAGGGCGTATAAAATCTGAAATGGTGCGACTTGGTGGTGGAAGATTTTCTAAGGTACTTCGCGTCGACAGTACGTCCACCGATGCGATTAATCAGCTCGTCATTGATTTTATTACGCAAAGTTCAGTGAACACAAATATTGGCAAGCCCTACGACTCGTTCATAATAAGCATTCCATACAGAAGGCCAAAAGAGAAATAATTGGTTGATAGTAAGAATAGCTAAACGCAGCGGGCCAGAGACAATTTCATAATCCGAATTTTTTCAGACGGTCATTCAGCGTTGTGCGTTTTATCCCCAAAATTTCCGAGGCCTTTGACTTATTACCCTCGGCTTGATTCAAGATTTTTTGAAAGAAAGCCTTTTCCTTTGCCATCAAATAGCCTTCAAGTTCATCCAACGTCCTAAAATCCCCATCCGGGCTTAACGGCAAAGGTGCTTCCGTCCAGTGAGTCATTTCAAGAATTGATCCTTCGGAAAAAATAATAAGCCGTTGAATCGAATTCTCAAGTTCACGGATATTTCCGGGCCATCCATGCGAATTAATTTTGGACATTAATTCTTGAGAAATTGATTCTACTTTTTTATTGAGCAGTATATTGAACTTCTTAATAAAGTGTTGGGTCAGCATAGGTATGTCCTCTCGCCGATCACGAAGTGGCGGCAGTTTGATCGGTATTACGTGCAGACGATAGTACAAGTCCTCTCTAAACTGGCCTTGCTTAATTTGTTCGGCCAGACTCTTATTGGTCGCCGCTATGACCCTCACATCCACACGACGATTTTCACTGTCGCCTACTCGACGAATTTCACCTTCCTGGAGGGCTCTCAAAAGCCTTGCCTGAAAGTGAATACTCGTATTCGAAATTTCATCCAAAAAAAGAGTGCCCTCGTGGGCTTCCTCAAAAAGCCCCTTCTTGTCGGCGTTAGCTCCGGTGAATGCACCTTTCTTATAACCAAAGAGTTCACTTTCCAAAAGGCTTTCCGGAAGCGAGCCGCAATCCAGTGCTATAAAATTTTTAGCCTTTCGACCACCATTGAAGTGAATAGCTTTGGCTACCAATTCCTTACCGGTCCCGCTCTCGCCTTCAATCAATACGGGAGCATTGTTTGAGGATGCGCTTTCAATCAAACGAAAAACTGTTTGCATCACTTTACTTTTACCAACGAGATTGTATTTCGAGACATCTCCGTCGATTTCTGCGCGAAGATCGATATTTTCTTTTTTTAGTGCGTCTTTTTCTAGGCTCAACTTTTCATACAAACGGGCGTTTTCAATCGCAATCCCCGCGATATTAGCAAAGGATTCCAGAAATTGAAGGTGTCTTTTATTAAAATAGCTTGCATCAAATTGCTTATCCACATAGACCGCTCCAATGATCTCGTTTTTGATTCTTAATGGTACGCACATAACCGATCGGATTTGATACGCCACCACGCTCATCCGTGTCTTAAAACGTTCGTCCATATTGGCATCGGCCGTAATGACCGATTCGCCGGTTTGACATACATCGCGGACAATACTCCGACTGATGTGGGCTTGGTCATTTAGCGACTCCCGGTCGAGATTTCTTGCGACCTGCAATGTAAAATCATCCCCAGATTTTATGAGAATCAAACCGCGGTCGCTTTTCGTATTAGCAATCGCTTGATCCATGATCATGTCAAATAATTTGGTTGGCTCAAAGACAGAGTGAAGAGTCTGAGTGATTTCGTACAATTTCTGAAACGATCCAATGTCGGCTTCACGCTCTTCATGGAAAAATATTTTGTACTCTTGAGCTATTTCCTGCTGGAGAGTTTGAGACATGAATGACGTTCTTAAATCCGGATTCTGAAAACAAGACTCAACGTCACCTAAAGCGTGGTAGGCCTTTTCGAGCAGTGATCCGAGTTCCTGTCGAGGCCGTGAAAAGCCCTGTAACAACCGATAGCGATGAAAAATAATTTCCTCCTCCGAAAACTCACGAGGACGATCGGACTGCATCAAGTTATTTGCTATATCTGAAAGCCTCAGCGCATTTTTCGAGTCCTGTTTCGAACGGTAATACTCCGACAAGGCATCCGCATACAATATCTTCATGGACGGACTATGGATGCGGTCATAGGCCGACTCAATATCGGTTTGATTTTTTTGTTTCTCGATTAGTCCCGAGGAACTTCCTTTGATCAAAATAATAAGCCCATGCGCCCAAAATTCATTCTGACCTGAATCCAAAAAGAAATCTATTGCGGTTTGGACGCCCGCAAGGTCGAGAGTATTCTTTTTTTCAACCGCATTGCCTGCAATCATCAAGAGTGCATAGTAGTAATCTTTTCGG
>JANNSF010000097.1:0-13866 GCA_031402315.1 bacterium
CGACGCCCTGGAATTGATCACGGATCGCCTGTCCCAGAGGATGTTGTGAAGCTCCAAACGTCGATTTCCCCTCTGGGCGGTCCCTTACAGTGAGTACGCGATAAATGTGATTTCTCTTACTGTGAAACGCGTCAAAATTCAGTTCACCTCGAATAAGCAGAAAAATAATGGTGGCGCAGGTGATGCCGAGGGTCAGCCCAAGAATATTAATCACCGTATAGCTCTTATGGGCCGTCAGTCTTCGCAGGGCGGTTCTTAAATAATTCTTTATCACGGGATAATTCCTTTATTTTTATTCACACTTCAAACTGTCCACCGGATTGGCCGTTGCAGCACGCAGAGCGCGATAGCCTACAGTAGTAATGGCCACGAGGAAGGAAGACAGTATTGACAAAAGAAGAATCGTCGGTCCGATTTCGACTTTATAGGCATAGTCTTCCATCCACTTATTCATCACTAAATATCCGATGGGCGCCGCGACTCCAAAGGCAATTACAATGAGCAATCCAAAATCACGACCGAGTAACCATAGAATCTGATAAACACTCGCTCCGAGAACTTTCCGCACCCCTATTTCCTTGGTGCGTTGCTCCGCCATGAAACTGATAAATCCAAAAAGCCCAAGCGCACTAATCAGAATTGCAATACTCGAAAAAATTCGGAAAAGATCTCCGGCTTTTTTTTCATCCTTATAAAACTCCCGGATACGTTCGTCCATAAATTCGTGCGAGAAAACAAATTCCGGAAATGCTACAGACCATACTTTTTCAATAGACCCCATGACCGCAGGAATATCTTTCGACTGTATCTTGACGCTGGCTTCATAGTAAAATTTTGAGCGCGTCGTGATCACCGTCGGACGAATTCCGTCTCGCAGCGACGTCGTGTGAAAATTTCCGACAACTCCGACAATAGGTTTGTATCCACGACGACCAAGTAAAATCGTTTGACCAATCGCATCGGCAGGGTTTTCAAATCCCATATGCCGCGCAAAAGCTTCATTCACAACGTATTCACTGATGGTATCGCTGGCCAACAAATTTCGACCGGCAAGAAGTCGAATACCGTGGGTCTCGAGATAATATTCGTCCGCCCATTTTAGATCGGTTACAAACGCTCGCTCTTCGGTCCCTTTTCGGTATTTTACATCTTGGTCCCATCGATTTTCTGATGCGGCTCCGGAAAAACAAAACGAGGCTTGTTGAACTTCGGGAATCGAACGCAGACCATTTCGAAATGTCTCGAAACGCGTTGTTTCCTGAGCCGGCAAGGGCACTGTAACAACCGCATCCTTGACGAATCCGAGGTCCCGCGTGAGAAATAGATCCATTTGCATCGTCGCAACGATCGTACCGATAATCAAGACCTGGGAGATGGCAAATTGCACCACAACAAGGCCTTTGCGCAATCCTGCTCCACCGGAACTTATGCTCTTTCCTTTAAGAGCCAAAGCCGGTGTAAATCCTGATAAGACTAACGCCGGATAAAATCCAGAAACAACTCCCACTAAGACGGTTAATCCGGCGACGAAGGCCACAACACGCCATTCGGTAAGGTGAAAGGTCATTTCAATATTCACAACCGACAGAAGTTTTGGCATAAAAAGTTCAAGTAAAACTACCGCCACCATCGCGGATAATAACGACAGGAGGAGAGTCTCCCCTATGAATTGTATTCCCAGTTGTAAACGATTGGCGCCGAGTACTTTACGAACCCCGATTTCTTTGGAGCGATTCACCGCTTGAGCGGTCGCGAGATTGATAAAATTAATGCATCCCGCAACAACCAGGAATACGCCGATAAGACCAAGAGTCCATAATGCGCCACGGCTCGTAGTTTTTCCGGACCATGTGCCGTACTCGGGAGCGTAATGCATATCGGAGATCGGCTGAAGACGCTCGGTATTTTTGTTATTGTTATCCTTTACGAATTTCTTCCGCCATTCGACAAGTTTGGATTCGAGAGAAGGAGCATCGGCCGGATTTCGCAGAAGAAGATACGTGTTGGCATTCGATGTAAGATTTCCCCAGTCCAGAGGATCCAAGCCGCCAAGTATCAACTTGTCAACGTAAATGGTTGAAAGTGACATCATGAATGCGAATGGAAAATCTGAATTGAGAGGCATATCCTTGAGGACGCCGGTAACTTTAAAATCAAATTGATTTTCAAAACGAACGATCTTATTAATCGGATCTTCATTGCCAAAAAATTTCTTTGCCAAAGATTCCGTCAACACCACGCAATACGGATCCTTCAGCGATGCCCCGGACCCTGCTTTCCATTCAAAATCAAAAATTTCAAAAAAAGCCGGTTCCACAAAACTCATACCCGTTTTTTCCTGAAATTTTCTCATCTCCCCGGTTGGCGGTGTGACCGTCGCAAGGCCTCCGTAAAAATACATAGCCAGTGTACTCTGCTCAAGCTCCGGAAAGTCTTTTTTCATCTCAGTACTGAGAGGCATCGGCGAAGAAAGCGACATATTTCTTTCGCCATTGACATCGGAATCCGTCACGACACGGAAAATTCGATCTCGCTTGGTGTGCCAGTTATCATAACTGAGCTCGTGCCGAACGAGAAGAAAAATGGCGAGCGCGCAGGAAATTCCCAGCGAGAGCCCAATGGTATTGATGAGCGTATACGATTTATTGCGCCACAGTTTGCGCAACGATGTGATGAAATAGTTACGAATCATGAGACGCTCCTGTTATATTTAACTGCTTATATTCGCATCCAACCATCGCACGTCATTCGTATCGAAGTGATTTTACAGGATTTTCAATCGCTACACGATAGACTTTAGAGCCAATCGTCGCCGCCGCAAGCAAGAGCATGACGACGAGCGCGCCGAGAAAAGGGAAGATCGTTATTTCCGCATGACCACCTTGATACACGCCGCTCAGGAGCCCTCGCAGAGCAAAGAAGGAGATGGGGAAGAATACCACGGCGGCAAAAATTATAACCGCATACAATTCCCGATTGACCAACTGTATGATATTTGGAATCGACGCGCCGAGGATTTTTCGAACGCCAATTTCTTTGGTGCGACGGGCAATATTGAGCGAAACCAAGGCGAAGAGCCCCATCGCCGCGATCGCGATCGTCATCATGGCAATATACAGAAATAGATTGGCGATGTTTGCATTCTCACGTATATCGTTTTCAAAAACGTCGCCCTGAAAACGCATTTGAAAGGGTTGGTCCGGAACAATTTTTTTCCACGCGTCCTCAAACAGCGGCCGTGCATCATCCCTTGATCCGGACTTGAGCCGCGCCGAAAACAGTGTGCACTCGTCCTCGGAAGTTATCCTTATCACGCTGGGTTCCATAGGACGCATAAAACTGCGCATTTGAAAATTTTTGACAACGCCAATGATTTTATAGTCATAATCCCGTACACGAAGCGTCGTTCCTATAGGATTCGGAACACCTATTTGTTCGGCAAAAAGTTGATTGATGAGTATTGCCTCGTCCTTTTGAGATTCGATTTTATCATCAAAGGTATTCCCTTCCAACAAACTAAATTTGAGTAATTCAAAATAGCCTTTGCCAAATACAAGCTCGTTGGACGTCAATCCCTGCCCTTGATAGGACATGGCGACCCCGCTCGCCCAGCGTCGCCCGGCTTGATGTTGGGAAATGGCGGACTGTTCTATGAAGGGATTATTTGACACGGCATCTTTGAACAAAACCATTTTTTTATTGTCTGAAAAATTGAAAACGACCACCTCTTCCTTCGTAAATCCATAATCCAGATTGACTAAATAATTGTTATTCTGCCGAAATAAAATGGCCGCGACAACCGCAAACATCGTAATGCCAAATTGAAGCGCCAGCATAAACCTCGTAAACCCGCGATGCGACGACACACCTTGTAAATTTCTGAATATCCGGACGGTTTCAAACCGACTCAAATAGATCGCAGGGTACAGACTGGAAATTACGCCTACACCAAGCGCCAGGCCCGTCATGAAGGTGACAAGTAGCCAGTCTCTGGTCAGATCCAAAACGAGTTTAGAACTACCGTTGATCATGGAATTGAGAAAAGGTATAAACGCGAGTTCCGCCAAAACGACAGCAAGTGCCAATGCGGTCAGACTTACGGCTACATTTTCGCTCACAAATTGAATCATCAATTGGGCTTTACTGCCTCCAACAACCTTACGAACCCCGATTTCCTTCAAACGGCCGGACGCGTTTGAGATAATGTTATTCATAAAATTAAAGCTTGCCATGAGCAACAGCAAAATGGCAATCACCGACAGCGCGATCAAGCCATGCGGATTTGTACCTCCCGATATGTCATTCCGAACCAAGTAGGAGTTTTTAGAGATATCAAGCAAATTGTCGGTGTAAAAAGCCGAAACAGGTCGATCCTTGTTCGCCGCATTGTGCACGTCGATAAGTTTTGTTTTTTCTAAAGACTCTACAAATGCCGGCGCGTCCGAATTGGAGTTTAGTTCTACAAATGTTGCCGCGACATTGTAACTCCATTCATCCGCCGCCGGTGTAAGGGCTTTAACGTGAGCGTACGCGATGACGAAATTAAATCCGAAGCTCGCATTCGTTGGCAATTTTTTGGCAACGCCACGGACGATAAATTCGCGTTTGGCTGATTCCGTGAGATATACCGTCAGTGTTTTTCCGAGGGGATTTTCACTTCGAAAATATTTATAGGCCATCTCCTCGGTTAGAAAAATCGATGTCATATCCTTGAGCGCGCCCTGATCGCCTTCGATCAGGGGAAAATTGAACATTTGAAAAAAATCGGGATCCACAAACCAAACAAGCTCGGAATAAACGTTATCGCCGGAACGAATGGTCACATTATTATCATCAATGCGGACTGCGCGCTTGATGTACGGGTACTCTTGTTTGAGAGCAGGCCCAAGAGGCCCCGGTGTAAGGCCCCATTTTTCCTTTTTCTCCAAAAGGCTTTTCACATGGCCGACCATAAAAATGCGATCGTCATTGGGGTGAAAATTATCCATATGGCTCATCTGATAGACAAACAAATAAACCGTAATACATACTCCAATTCCCATGGCAAGACCAAGAACATTGAAAAGGGTGTGCATTTTTTGTTTGCGCATTTGACGAAGCGCCATAAGAAAAAAATTGCGTATCATAATGAATCTTTCGTTCTACTTAATTTGAATTCCGATTTCTACAGCTTTGACGCTTCCTTCATGTTCTCACTGACTATGTGGCCGTCAAAAAGATGAATCATTCGGCCCGCATATTCCGCGTGCGATGGCGAGTGTGTGACCATTACAATCGTCGTTCCTTTTTTATTCAGGTCGGTCAAGAGATTCATCACTTCTTCACCATGCGCGGAATCCAAATTACCGGTCGGTTCATCCGCCAAAATCAATTTCGGCTCGGCAACCACCGCGCGAGACACCGCAACGCGCTGTTGCTGTCCGCCGGATAATTGCTGCGGAAAGTGATTGCGGCGATGGGCGATTTGCATGTGCTCGAGTGTAGCCTCGACACGTTTACGACGGTCGCCGGCATCCATACCAAGATAGAGCAGCGGCAATTCTACGTTCTCGAAAACCGTGAGTTCATCGATCAGATTGAAGCTCTGAAAAACGAAACCGATATTGGCTTTGCGAAGATTGGATCGCTGACGTTCTGTAAATTTTGAAACTTCATGATCGAGGAACCAGTATTCTCCGTCGCTGGGATTGTCCAACAGTCCGATAATATTTAGAAGGGTGGATTTTCCGCATCCGGAAGGCCCCATAATAGCCACGAATTCGCCGGATTTAATTTCGAAATTGACATTATTGAGTGCGGTCGTTTCGACCTCGTCGGTCGTGTACATTTTTCTGAGATTCTTTGACTTGATCATATAGACTCCTTTAGCGTGACGTCAGACGCCAGACGTGAAACGCCAGACGCCAGACAGACTGCGGTTTTTTATTTAGTACTCTTAATTAAATTTGTTAACATCGCGAATAAATGATTTAATTTTTCAGAAATAGATATTAAATTTTCTTCTTTACAAAATTTCAATTTTAAGCCAACTTCCAAATGCGAATCTATTTCCACTAATGACGATCTAGAAATTTCAAAAAAACGCCGCTTTTCATTGCCTGTGCGCCGTGATGAGCCTTCTGCAATATTGGCTGAAACCGATACAGCCGCTCGGCGCAGTTGATTGGTGATTCCATATATTTCAGTCTTCTGAAATGTATCCGTTAGCGAATAAATGTCCGCAACCAACTCCACACTCAATTTCCAGACATCCAATTTCTTATGACTCAAATCCAACATATTAAATATTCTCCAATTTTTATTTTACCGCATTTTCTCACGTCTTGCGTCTTGCGTCTCGCTATTTAAGTACCAGCCTTTCCACATCACCATAGCTGTCGTAGGACGAAGTGATCACCTGCTCTCCGGGAAATATGCCATCCACCACTTCAAATACCTGTGGGTTTTGGCGGCCCAGTTTGATCGGACGCTTTATGGCAAAGGCGCCGGATGGATCGATGACAAATATCCACTGACCTCCGGTTTTCTGATAAAATCCTCCGCGTGGCACAAGTACGGCCTCCTGCAGATCGCCCAGTTCCAGTCGAATCTGTAATGACTGCCCGCGGCGAATATCTTTTGGCTGGTCGCCACGAAATTCCATATCCACTTCAAATCGGCCATTTTGCACTTCCGGAAATACTTTCTTAATCATGAGGACGTACGTTTTGCCGGCAAAATCAAATTCACCCGTCTGACCTATTTGTATTCGTGCTATATAATGTTCGTCGATGCCGGCGCGGATTTTGAATCCATCGAGCATGTCGATTTGACCCAATCGATCGCCCGAACGTTTTGATTCGCCCAGTTCGGCATTGCGCGAAGTCAGTTGCCCATTGATCGGCGCCCGAATGGTGAGATTGGCAAGATTTTCTTTTATTGTATTGAGATTCGTATTCATATGGGAAATAGACGATTCCAGAGACAACAGTTGAATCGCTCTCAATACAGAGTCTTGGGTCATCGTTTCTATTAAAAGCTGCCTCCGTTTTGAAGCGTATTCAAACTCGTCCTTGGTTTGTTCGAATTCCTGTTGCGATGTAAGATTCTGATCCCGCAAACCTTTTTGGAGTTCAAAATTGCGTTTCAGTTTGGACATCTGAAAATCAAGATCAATGAGATCGCCTTTATTGCGAAGGCGCGACTGCTCAAACGAAAGTCGCGTATTACGTAAATTATTGATTTGCTCGAAGAGCTGAGCTTCCCGAAACATCACGTCCATCTGCAGATTGGCGTTTGTAAGTTTTAAAATCTCGTCCCCTTGCTTCAGCATCGTGCCTTCTTCGACAAAAAGTTTGTCCACGCGCCCGCCTTCAACCGCATCGAGGTAAATGGTTTTGATCGGAAACACATTACCTGTTACGGGGATGAATTCCTGAAAAGGTCCTTTGCTTACCTTGGAAATTGTAATTTTCTGAGATTCGACGTTGAGCTTGGACGACGTATCGCCAAAAAGCAAATTATAGAAAACAAAAATCCCGAGGAGAGAGCCGCCGGAGATATAGGCAATCTTTTTTGGGGTCCAATACTTCTTTTCAATTTTACGATCCATAGGTCTCTGTTTTCCGGTTTATATTGTTCTCTAACGTATTCTCAATGGCAATTCTAATGCCGTCATCTAAGTGTATTTAATACATATGATTACATGCTGCTTGAACCACACAAATTCGTCCGAAATCGTTCAGTCCTGTGCGAATTCGGACAGCACTAAAACTAACCACGGTGACTTTTAGTACGCAGAGAAAACAGGCTCAAGACAATGTCGAAAGTGGCATCATACGCATCTTCTTTTGAAATGAAGACGAATCCATTTGGGTTCGTCACACGAGCTAAATTTCGAATGGAACTGTGAAACATAAAATTGCGTGACTCGGATCCGCAGTTCAATGCGTTTTAAACAAAAAATTACACAAAAAATGAGCGTTTTTCCAAATTCATTAAAAACCACTAATTTTTAAGAAAATCCTTGCAGTTTACGCCGAATCGCCTACTTTCTGAAGGTTATAGGCTAATTTCAGAGTGTTTTTTGGAGTATTTTCTTGTTTATTTTTTTAAGCGAAAGGAGTCAACATGGCAATGAAGATTAAATTTGCCTCTGACCAGGAACTCAAGTTTTTCTCAACGCTGAAAGCCAACGTGGACGCGTATTTCGAGAAAAATGGCATTTCCAAAAATGCCAATGCGATCATGGTCATCAAAACTCTCTTTTATTCGTTTGGGGCGATTGCAATCTACTTTGCGATCTTGTCGGGTTTCTTTAATGCATGGGCGATGCTTGGCTTGTCCATGTCACTTGGCTTTTTCATCGCGTGTATCGGTTTTAATATCGGCCACGATGCCATTCACGGCGCGTATTCATCCAAACCCTGGATCAATCGCCTCATGAGTCTCAGTTTCGAATTCTGCGGCGCCAGTGTTTACGTATGGCGGATGTACCACAATGTTGTACATCACACCTATACCAATATTCCCGGTGCCGATCAAGATATTGACGGTGTGCCGATCATTAAACTCTATCCTCGCAAGGGCGATGGTTGGTTTTTTAAATTTCAGCATGTCTATGCTTTTTTCTTCTATGCTCTGACTTCACTGAATTGGATTTTGCGAAAAGACTTCACCCGAATCTTCTCTCGTTTTAATGGCGTGACCGAAATCAGCCGCGCACCCACATGGGAAATTGTCAAGATGTTTGGTTTTAAGACGATTTATTATGCGACCTTTGTATTGCTTCCATTAGTTGTTTTGGATATTACATGGTGGCAGTGGCTAATAGGATTCCTTGGACTCCATGTTGTCGAGGGCCTTACACTTGCCATGGTATTTCAACTCGCGCACGTAGTTGAAGATGCCGAATTCCCGCTTCCCGCGGACAACGGGGCAATGGAAAACAGCTGGGCCATACACCAACTCAAGACGACGGCCAATTTTTCGGCTCGCGGATTTATTGCAACATGGATTTGCGGTGGCCTTAATTGCCAGGTGGAACATCATCTTTTCCCGCTCATCTGTCATGTCCACTATCCTAAGTTAGCGAATATTGTTCGTACTACTGCTGAGCAATTTGGAGTTCCATATTATGAGAATAGAAATTTCTATACGGCTCTGGTTTCCCACATTCGCTTTCTAAAACAGAACGCAGCGGCTTAATATTTTAAATTATGATTTATTAAAAGCCCGTGTCCTTCGGACGCGGGCTTTTTTTATCACCGGATCAAATAATCGTCTCCTCAGGCTCTACATTTCTAAAGGGGCTTCTCTACTTCTACAAATATAGAAGTCGCCATCATTGGAACCACGGTCGTATCGCCTCTAAACAGGAGGTATCGTAGAACTTTGTTCACGCTCCTATTTTTGACCACATCCATCGGGGCAATTATATACTGCATCCTTACGATAGTCAGCCCTGAATTCTGCAGAACTTTTGCGATTCGTTTTTTTGTATAAATACGAGCGCGTGCAAATCTTTCATGGATGCGCGTTGGAAGCCACGAAAAGAACGGCACACGATTCCATTTTAGAAGAGGAAGTTTGGCGCCGTGCGTCTCAAAAATCCACCATTTATTAGGTACCGAAAACACCGCTTTACCGCCCGGTTTCAATAAGGCGCTTATCGTCTTCACACTGGACTCTTCCTCCAGATGTTCGACCACTTCAAAACAGATTACGCGGTCGAATTGTTCTGAAACTTTATCCTGATCAAGATTGAAAATTCTGAAAACACAATTCGTAATGTCCCGGGATTTTTTTATTTCGTTAAATTCTTTTTCATACGCCGACACGACTTCCAGTCCTACGACTTTCTTGAAACCGGACGCAAGAAGAAAAGTCGACGCGCCGTTTCCGCAACCCACGTCCGCCAACGTCATCTCTTCGTTGCAAAAATCCGGTATTTGTTTGGTCAAGTTGACTCTTCGAGATACGATGAGATCATCCTGTTCTGCCGGTTGTCCTAAAGAGACTTTACGCTCCATCCTGATCCATCCGTTAATAAAATCCTAAGAACTGAAAACAAACCTTTTTACACGGTCGTGCGTCCAACTATCGAAAATCTTTTATAATAGTAAAAATTGTTCGATTTGGTCAATTAAATAAATGAAACAAACAAGTTTTCACGCGGTATAAAGAAGTATCCGCAATGACCACCAAAACAAAAGGAGTAGTTATGTATCGACTAGTAAAAACGAGCCTAATCCTTAGCGTTATGCTGACTTACACCGTGACGGGATTTGCACAAACACCAGTAAACCGACCGGCAGTTTCCGATAAAGAACTTGCGGAAAAAGTAATGCAGCGAATAAATGGATCGCTGTGGTATGGACTCAATGATTATGTGACGGCCGATGTTTCAAATGGAACCGTAGTCTTAACGGGTTGGGCCCACAATACGTGGACGGCCGACGCGCTCGAACAATTAGCCGGGAAGATTGAAGGTGTTGAGAGTGTCATCAGTCAGATCGAACCGACGTTTGGATCGGATGAACTCGCAAACCGGGCGATCCGTGCAATCTATTCCGATCCGCTCTTCAAAAACTATTGGTTTGCGGGCGATCGTCCCATCCATGTGATTGTCAAGAATAACATGTTATGTCTCGCCGGCGTTGTATCTTCAGCGGCGGAAAGGTATCGTGCGGAACAACTTGTCGATCTGCATACGTCGGCCAATTCCATCACAAATGCTCTACTCATAAACGGTAACTGACGATGATCACAGGATTTGCAAAAAAAGCCCGGATTTCCGGGCTTTTTTTTGTTTCAAATTCATTTATGCAACAGTATCCAACGACCGTAAGGCGTCAAGTTATCGTCATATGACGCGATTCTCGTCATTCACGCTACATTCCTGGATTGTTTCTTATGGATTAAACGCAGGCATGAGCTTTGTATATACATAAAGTGAGTTTGGTCTACTATGCTTGATTCATCCGTATGATTACGATCAGTTTTAGTAAATTTCTTTTGAAAGGTATCAATCCATGAAAATTGGAGTCGCATACTTGCGTACAGCACTCGCGATCATTTTTTGTATCCTTAGCATTTTATCGTGTCAAGGGGATGAGCCGCGTAAAATCGCCACACAACCCAAAGGCAAGGGGATTGCTGCCGAATTTCCGGGCGATGAAAAAATAGAAGAACATCCGGATGTCATATTTTCGGAGAAGTTTGAAGAAATCAGCGTTGCGAACTTGATGAGCAATTGGAATCAAAAGACGAATATCGCAACAAACATAGTTTTTGATCCTTCAGTCCCCAGCGGAAGTAAGGGTGCCCAATCATTGCGGCTGGTTACGGTCGATGACGGAACGAATGCAAACGAAAATACCTTCATCTACAAGAAAATTAGCCCGGATATTACCGATTCGATCTTTGTACGATTTTATATCAAATACGATAGCGATACGAAATATCATCATTCAGGAGTCTACGTAGGTGGAAAAAATCCGCCATCGTCGACGGCCGGTTTACAAGGAGGCGTTCTGCCTCTTGGAAATGTTGAGTTTCATGTGGGTACCGAAATTAGAGGTACGGCTAACTTTTCAGCAGCCACGAATTCTTTATATGGGTTTTACAATTACTGGATGGGTATGCACCCATTTACAACGGGAACGAATGCCGGCCTTTATTATGGAAATGAATTTTTCAATAGTACAACCAATGATAACATTGATTTGGCCACTTGGAATTGCATCGAAATAATGATCAAGCTCAATAGCCCCGTTACGGCTTCCAATGGGGAATTGCGTCTTTGGATAAACGGAGTGCAAATAACCCATCTTGGTAACAACGTCCCAAGCGGAATTTGGAATGAGACACACTTTACGGAAGGTTCTGGCATACCATTCGAAGGTTTTCAATGGAGAAATGATGCGGCACTCAATCTAAATTATATTTGGCTGAAGAACTTCAATGACGATAATAGCGCGGATCATCATGGCAATATTTACTTCGACCACTTGGTTATTGCCAGAACCTATATTGGCCCTATTACTCAATGAATATAAAATGCCCCCTAGAAGTATATTGCGACGCAAAAAAAGTCCGGGATTCCGGGCTCTTTTACTATCTACCACCCTCATTTTTCCGTATAATGAGTCTCAACTGATAGAAACTTATCGTCATTTGACGTATTTTCCGTCATTATGAATGGTTTGAATATATTGTTTTTTAATGCTTTATATGTTGGCATGACAGTTGATACGTAATTGGGTGTTAGTTTTTAAGAATGAACCAAACAACCTAAGGAGGTTTTTATGAAAAAAGTGAATTTAACAAAACTGATGCTGATGGCGATCGGCCTCGGGCTTTTCATCCTTGTTGGATGCGAAAGCAAAGACAATTCGTCCTCTAGTTTGACACCGGATGAAGCGTCGGTGGAAGACATTATTGCGCAAGACGCCAATCAACTTTTTGGCGTAGAAATCATGGGCGAAGACGACCCATCCAGTTTCTCGAAAACACTGGCCGAATCGGCTATTGGAAAATTTGTCCCAATTGCCGATGGTGAAGTTTTGGCCTACGGACGCCGTGTTCGTTTTGAAAAAGACCGAATTGTCATCGTTGTAGCTCCGGATAGTCAGTCCGCCGTGGCGACGTTGCGTGTAAAACTGGTCGGCAAATTTGTGATCAAACTGAAAGACACGACGGCGGCGAATAAAGGACTGATTCTGAAGGATATCAATCAAGTCATGGAACGTAAAGTTCACTTCGTGCGTAATCCTTCCGATAGTGCACGCCGCTGGAGAGCCGACAGTTTGACCGCGGGTTTTGGAAAGTCTGTCCCTGGTACTTTAAATCTTGGTGGTGTAAAAATTATTATTAAGAACGGCGCGAAGAATAACGTGTTTCAATTCGTAAATCCGCTCAATTACTGGATGAGCGTTAGTAATGTCCCGAATGTTGCCCTAGGCGACGAGGTAATTATTGAAGCTACCGTTACGAATTCCACGGCCAATGATAAGGCGGTTGCTTTTATACATCGTGGTGAAAACCGGGGTGAAAAGCGCGGACGTATCAAGGAACGTATGAATGACGCCGGGCTTTTTGGTGATCGTGTTGCTGGAGATAATATCTACACGATTCGCTTCGTCGTTGGTGCGACAGATTTTGATGGCCTTCATGTTGGCGCGCTTGATTTCTTTTCGAAGAGCACTCTTTTTGATACGGAATTGCCATACAATGCCCTCACCGTGCATATCCCTTACAAGAAGTAATTTCCGGGTTAGTTAGTTAGAACAGCGTGGCGGAGTGAGACAAGGTTCTCCTCCGCCACTTTTTTATTCTCTTCTCCATGACAATAAACGTGAAGTGTGCCGATAGACAGCTTCATCCGTTTTCCGATCCTGCCTTTTCCGCAAATCCATTGGACTTTTGACTGAAACTGTTACAAATTCGATCAAGAAAAATTAAAGACATTACTATGAGCCAATACCCCAGTATTTTCAACGACGTCATGGGTCCCGTGATGAGAGGGCCTTCCAGTTCGCATTGCGCGGCATCCTTGCGCATCGGTCTCCTATGTCGAGATCTTGCCGATCAAAAACTTGAAACCATTCTGATCGAATTTGACCCAAATGGCTCACTCGCAACAACTCACAAAAGTCAGGGTTCAGACATGGGACTCTTCGGCGGGTTTCTGGGATGGGAGCCGCATGATGAAAGGTTGGCTCAATCGGAAAGCGCATTGGCCGCCGCCGCTATAAGCGTTGATATTCAAATTAGGCCCATCCAAGCCGATCACCCAAATACCTACAAGCTCACGCTTACAAATACCCTTGAAGTGCGACACATGACTGCCCTATCCACCGGAGGAGGCATGATTGAAGTTATTTC
>JANNSF010000098.1:0-7058 GCA_031402315.1 bacterium
ATGATTCACCGCGTAACGCGCGATCGTAGTTACCCTTCCACAGTTCCCTCAATTCAGTTGATACGTAATTTAAGGCGGATTGCCCTACTTTGGGCGTGGTTTTGAAAAAACGGCAAACCATTTTTGAAAAACTGTCATTAAATGACTTTAGAGTGTAATTCTGATCGATGGATACGATAAAGTCTTCCGTGTTATTAAACACCGCCAAAATGTTGGACTGCGAAAGCAAAAGCTCTTCTTCTAGTTTTTTTCGATCGGTGATATTACGAACAAAGACGGCGAGACCGTCAGCTTTTCCGAATTCATCCCGGATGGGATTGAAGGACGCCTCAAAGTGCATGAGGGTCTCACCTTCGCCCGCTTTCTGGGTTATGACGAACTGTTCACCTGCCAAACCTCGATCGAACTGTTTCTTCGTTTCTTGAAGGTCATCATCAACCGTCACAAAATGTAAATAATTTTTTCCAATTTCGATGTCCGTTCCATAAATCGCATTCATGGCCCGGGCATGACTTTGATTAAATCCGATGTAACAGTACTCGCGATCGATCGAAAAAATAATATCCTCCGTACTTTCAATAACACTCTTCAATTCCCGTGACAAGGTTCGCACAGCAAGCATAGACTGTTCGCGATCGGTCACATCGACGATCGTGCCAGCCGCATGAATGGCTTTGCCGGAATCGTTTCGAAAAATCCGTCCCTTGTCTTCGAGCCATCGAAGAAGTCCGTCCTGGCGCTTTATTCGAAATACCATTTCAAAATCTTCGCGGCCCGAATTGATCGTATCGGATAAGATTTGGCGAATCGAATCACGATCCTCCGCATAAATCATGTCAATGGCTATTGTGCGTTTTTTCGGCAAGTTTTCATCCGCACAGCCCCAAACTCGCCCGGCTTCCATGGAGTAACTCATCGAATCGGTAGCGATATCCCAATTCCAAATACCCATGCGGGCCGCATCAAGAGCTAAACGCAAGTTCGTTTCACTTGAAACTACTTTTTCCTGATCCTGACGGCGAACAATACCAAACGCAATTTGTCCGGCAATCGTTTCCGAGAATCGAATCTCCCACTGTGTAAATTCGTGAACGTCATCAAAGTAGACCATACACTTGCCAATGAGCCGATCCTGATAGATCAGAGGAATAAACGCAAACGCCGTCAATTTTTCTTTTCTAAAAACGGGGTAAAGCGATTTATATTTGGGATCCTCATAAACATTTGATATCACAATGGTTTTCGGATTTCTATCATCCGGAGCCCACGGAAAGTGACCGTCCATAGTTTTGCGGTAGGTGTCGGAGAGATTTCGCCAGGCCTGGAAGCGCGCCACGTTTTTATTATCTAAAAGCAACAATGATACGCGATCCGCTCCCAACCCTCGCATCAGGATTTCTAAAACACGGTCGTAAATTTTGCTTGTGGAGTCAGCGCGTGAGACTGCCTGCGTAACATCAAACAGCGCTTGCGCTTCCCGATACCGAAGTTGTCCTTCTTTTTCGGCGTTCTTTCGTTCCTCGATCCGCAGCGCCATCCCGAGTAGGAACGGTTTTTTATCGATATAAAAAAGTGACCCTGTAAAGTGGTACCATATCTTCTTGCCACTTTTTGTAAAGAAACAGGCTTCCGTTTCGGAATATCCGGACGTAAACACTTCCGCAATATTTGCTTTAACACGTTCGCGATGCTCCGGCGCGACAAGATCCAATGCGACGCAATCCTTCAATTCGTATCGGTCGTATCCGGAATCCAATTCAAGATTTCTATTCCATTTTATAAATCGCCCCTTCGAATCAAAGAGATAAAAAATCCCGGGCAGGCTTTCGATGGTCGTTTCCGAAAACAGTTTTTCGGCAAGAAGGCTCGCTTCTATTTTTTTGCGTTCGGTGATTTCAATAAAAACCGCTTGCGTACCAACCACTTTTCCATCTTGGTAGGTCGGTGTAGCACTTACTTCAAGTTCGTGATAGTTGCCCTTTTTGTCCCGTATGCGTATTTCATAACGATCGGACATCCCCTTTTTACGTCGCTTGGTCTGAGACTTTATGAATTCGCGTTGCTCTTTGTTTTCCATAAGAAACAGCGATGCGTCCTTACCAATCAGTTCCTCTTTGGAGTAGCCCGTGACTTCACACACCCGGCGATTTACATAAACTACGATATCGTTGAGATCGGATTGGAATATACCTTCGCCCAGAGACTCCAGAAGATCCAGATATTGCGATTCGTGCACGACCGAATCCCCACTCGTAAAAGATCGCTTTACCGGTCGTGAAATATCCGTTTTATCGTTTTTTTTTCTGGCCATAAAAGAAATGAAAGGAATACTTCTTTGGAATATTAGCCAATGTTTTTTTGATACGCAATCGGGAAAACCGCAAGAGCATGAGCCTCTGCGGATGTGCTATTTGGGCAAATGAACGCTCTCTTCAAATGGCCACTCTCCCTTGCGTTTAGCTTTCACCATGTATACAATAATTCCGAGACTAATCACCGTCAGACCCGACATGGCAAAGACAAATCCGGTAGAAATAAAAATCCAAATCCAGATCGCAATCACTAAAAAAATCGGCACGGGATAAAGAGGCATTTTGAAGGATAAATTAATCTTTCGTTTACGAAGCAATATCACACCGATGGATTGACCAATAAATTGTACGATGATGCGCATCGCTAAGATGGCGGAAATCACCTCTCCCAGTCTGAACAGCAAACTAAATACAAACGCAACGCCTCCCAGAAACAGCAGTGCCACATGCGGAAAGTTCTTGGTCGGATGAAGTTTTCCAAATACAGAAAAAAATTGCCCATCCACCGCCGCGGCATATGGAATACGTGTGTAGCCCAGCATGACCGAAAAAAGCGAAGCAAACGCCACCCACAAAATCATCAGCGTTGCAAAAATCGCCGCCGTATGTCCGTATATTTTTTCGATCACGGAACTGACGATGAATTCCGAATTCTGCGCCTCTTGCCATGGAATTACTTTGACCACCGCATAATTCATGGCCATGTATAGTGCGGCAATTCCTGCGATGGACAAAAACATACTGCGCGGAATGTTTTTTTCCGGCGATTTAATTTCGGCGCCCAGGTGACAAACGTTATAATAACCGAGATAGCTGTAAATTGTTTTTACCGAAGCCTGACCCAGTACGGCAAAAAACGCCAGGTTAAAATCAAAATCAAGGGGTAGCCATTCGATGTGATTCTCACCGTAAGCGAATCCACTGAAAATGATCCAACCCATGGTCCCCAGAACACCGGTCCATAGAAATACGCCGATTTTCCCGATGGAGGAAATTTGCCGGTAAAGCAAAAATGTCAGCGCAATGACGACAAGTCCCGACACGAGCTTCTTTTCAATGGTGCCCAGCGGCAGGACAAATCCCAAGTATTGAGAAAATCCAATCGATCCGCTGGCAATGACAAGGGGCGCCTGAATCATAGTTTGCCACACCAATAAAAAACTCATCATTCGGCCCAATTTTGGTCCGTACGCTTCTTTTAGGAATTGATAGCTTCCGCCAGCTTTTGGAAATGCAGTACCGAGTTCGGACCAGATCAGCGCATCCACAAGCGATACCAGCGCACCGGCGATCCAAGCCCAAATATAGAGCGGGCTGCCAAACATTTGGATGACCAGCGGCAAAACCACAAACGGTCCAATGCCGATCATGTCAATCATATTGATCGCGGTGGCCTGAAGTAATCCGAGTTCACGTTTGAGTTGGGTCATGTTTTATTCCTTATATTGTACATCGCAGGCTATCCCATAGGGATCCCTTTGGGAGAGCCTACGCCTACCATTTCTAATTTTTTATAGGACTGGGAGCCGCAAGCTTTAGCTCTGCGAATAACCAATGTGTAATTCATCGCATAGGACAACATTCCAAATATTTTCCATTAAAAAAAGGGCAACTTTAAATAAAAAATTCCGTAGCTTTTTTTGCCTAATAGTTTGTTCAACACGTTATTCCAAATATAGAGAGGAGATTCTAAAATGCGTTTTGCCGTGGCACTAGCAATCACTGTTTTTTCCCTTCAGGCTCAAGGATGGAATTGGCCTGAAAAATCAAAAAATCTTAAGGTTCTTCCCGAAAATACATCGGCCCAAGATTTGGCAAAAACCATGAAGCAATTTAATAATGCACTTGGTGTGCGTTGTACTTTTTGCCACGTTGGTGAAGAGGGCAAAGATCTTGAAACGTATGATTTTGTTTCCGACAATATTAGTGAAAAACAATCCGCACGCGTCATGATGAGCATGGTCGAGGTGATTAACAAACAGCAGCTGACAAAAATGTCCAAGCGCAATGTGCAGGTAAAAGAAGTGTCCTGTGTAACCTGCCATCACGGCCTGATCGAACCGACGACACTTGAGGACGAACTGATGGTAGCTTTCACCAAGAAGGGTTTGACCGGCATTGCTCCAAAATACAAAGAGCTTCGAGATAAATATTATGGTGGCTTTGCGTACGACTTTTCGGAGCGCTCATTGGCTTCACTGGCGGGTCGATTTGCCAACAACAAACAATATACCGAGGCTATTGCCGTCCTGAACCTGAATGTCGAAAATTTCCCCAATTCTCAAATTTCGCTTTTTCGCATTGCGCAAAATTTCAATTCGCTCAATGACAAAGCGAACGTTAAATCGACGCTTCAAAAGCTCCTTAAAATCAACCCGGATCACGAAGGCGGAAAAGCCATGATGGCAGAGCTGAATAAATAAAATTGCAGCAAATACAATTCCCCGGCTGTCTAAATCATTCGTTCACATCATGAAAGGTAACATGAAAAGAATAACATTTCTGTTTGGCATTCTAAGCTCGGCTCTTATCGCCCAAAACACATGGCCCATCGAAGGGATACGGGATAAAACTCCATCCATTCATGCTTTTACACACGCAACCATTATCCCCGCGCCAGGACAAAAACTCGAAAATGCCACGCTCGTTATTCGCGATGGCATCATCGAAGCCGTGGGCAAAGACATCACGATACCTAAGGACGCAGTTTTGCATGACGTGAAAGGGATGTGGATTTTTCCCGGACTCATCGATGCGTTTTCAGACTATGGCGTAAAAGCCGCTACTCCCGGTTCGGGTAGATTCTCCGACCCTCCGCAGCCCTTTACGAACAAAAAAGGTGCGTACGCATGGAATCAGGCCGTCAAGCCGGAGTTTGATGTGCAAAGTGAATTCACACCCGATCCGAAAAAGGCGGGCGAATTGCGTGCTCTTGGATTTACGACGGTGCATGCCAAATCAGGCGACGGTATTGTTCGCGGAACGGGCGCTGTGGTCCATCTTGGAGAATTATCACCTTCAGAAGAAATTCTCCTCGGCCTCGCGACCTCTAATTTTTCTTTTGACAAAGGTACATCGACTCAAAACAACCCGGGTTCGCTAATGGGCGCCATCGCCATTCTGCGACAGACATTTTACGATGCCCTTTGGTATAAGGCCGCTATGGATAAAGCGAAAACAGCGACTGAAAAGCCGGATGCCAATCTTTCATTGGATGCACTAAATTTTCAATGGTCCAAAAAATTGCCCATGATTATTGAAGTTAATACTACGCAAGATATTTTGCGCGCGGATAAAGTCGGAAAAGAATTTGGAATCAATTTTCTTATTAAGACAGGCGGTTATGATTACGAGCGGCTTGATGAAATTCAAAAACTGGGAACGAATCTGGTCGTACCTATTAATTTCCCTGCGGCCTACGATGTTGAAGATCCGGACGATGCACGCAACGTGAGCCTGCAGGACTTAAAGAAATGGGAGCTTGCGCCCAGTAACCTGGCCATGCTTTCCAAAAAACAAATCCCCTTTTCGATCACGGCCGCCGGACTCTCCGATCTAAAAATATTTTGGGCCAATATCCAGAAAGCGATGACCTATGGCCTTTCCGAGGCCCAAGCGCTTGACGCACTCACACTTAAGCCAGCTAAGATGCTGGGCGTGGATAAGTCCATCGGTTCGGTTGAAAAAGGCAAACAAGCCAATTTTATTTTGGCGTCGGGTAATTTATTTGAAAAAAACTCTACCGTTTATGAAAACTGGATTGCCGGAAAAAAGTATGAGGTGACAAAGATTCCTTCTTTCGATCCGCGCGGCACTTATGAGATGTCGGGCGACTTAAAAAATACTTTCTCCATCAAGGGCTCTATCGGCAAGTACACCGGAGTTTTTTATTTCAGAGATACGTTGTCGGTGGAAATGAACATTAATCTGACGACCGATGTGATGGCGTTTTCCTTGGCCGGCGACTCAATCGGTAAAAAGGGCACGCTGCGTTTGAAGGGACTTTTCGACCGCGGAATCATAACAGGCGTGGGTTCCTGGCCCGATGGAAAAGAAATTGTGTGGGCGGCTAAACGAACAAAACCTTTCGAATCGAAATCAGAAGACCATTCCATCAAAAAAGATTCGTCGATTCTTTCGTCTATTACCTATCCCAATATGGGTTTTGGCCTTACGTCACAACCCGCACAGAAAACATGGCTCATCAAAAATGCAACGGTCTGGACAAATACGGAACAAGGAATTTTGGAAAACGCAGATGTTCTTGTCGAGAATGGCAAGATAAAATCCATTGGAAAAAATCTTACGGCAGGTGGCGCTACGGTGGTGGACGGCAAGGGACTGCATCTCACCAATGGCATTATTGATGAGCATTCGCACATTGCTATTTCTCGCGGTGGGAATGAGGGTTCACAGTCGGTTTCGGCGGAAGTACGGATTGGCGATATTATTGATGCGGAAGACAGCGACATCTATCGTCAGCTGGCCGGCGGCGTCACGACGTCCCATATTTTGCACGGCTCCGCCAATACGATCGGGGGTCAGACCCAATTGATCAAGCTCCGCTGGGGCTCTTCTCCCGAACAAATGAAGTTCGAGGGTGCGCCCGGATTTATTAAATTCGCCCTTGGTGAGAATGTGAAGCAATCCAACTGGGGTGAGAAGTTCACGACGCGCTTTCCGCAATCGCGCATGGGCGTGCCGACGTTTTATCGGAATCGTTTCACGGCAGCGCAGCAGTATTTG
>JANNSF010000099.1:0-46508 GCA_031402315.1 bacterium
CACAAGAGCGTTTTTCAATGCCAGTGAGGTTGTGCGCACGTCACGGCCAACGGCAACGGTTTTGGCGCCGCGCTCCGCCATAAAAGATCCGTAGGCCTTTCCGAGCAACTCTACGACCGGTAAATGCAGATCGTCTTTGACGATACCGCGAATATCGTATTCGCGAAATATATTTGGATTGACATACGTTTTTTGATTGGATTGTGTTTTTTTTGCGTTGCGTTTTGGAACGATTTTTTTGGCTTTTGATTTTTGAACGACAGTTTTCGTCGAGGTCTTCTTTGAAGCCGCTTTTTTGATAATTGGTTTTGCCGCCTTTTTCTTTGGCACCATTTTCTTAACTGATTTTTTTACCGTCTTTTTCACAGGCTTTTTTGGGGATTGCTTTTTTTTCGTGGTAGGCATTGTATTACTCCGTTAGATCGATAAAAAACTATTAGAATTCGGTCAAAATGTAAATTTCATGGCGTGGAATTTCAAGGAAAAAGAATTCGTGGAACAGCAAGTCATTCGATCCAGCGGGCAATTCGGTACCACCGTATCTGTGTATTGTCATGAAGATCGGTCGACCAATAAATCATAATGGCTTTTCCGATCAGATAATCACGCGGAACAAAACCCCACGATCGGCTGTCATAACTGCGGTCCCGATTATCGCCCATGGCAAAAAAATGGCCCTCCGGAACGACAACAGGACCATAATTATCACGACTACCCGAACCTTTGGGATATATATTTTCATACCCCTTGTCATAAGGAATTGTTTCGGGGTCCTCATGCTTTAATCCAACCGGATTGGAGGTGTTCGCAAACGCTTTGCCGTCCACGAAGACTTCCTTGTTACGAATTTCCACTGTCTGACCCGGCAAGGCCACACAACGTTTTATATAATCGATGGATGGATCCGGTGGGAACTTAAAAACCACGACATCGCCCTGTTCCGGCTCTCGGATGGCGGGAAACTGGAATTGTGGAATAGGAATATCTAAAAAAATCAAAGGAATATACTCAGGGGTTTTGGCGCCGTAGATCAATTTATTGACCAGGATCAAATCACCGGTCAGAAGCGTATCTTCCATCGATCCGGTTGGAATCTTAAATGCCTGGATAAAAAAGAGACGGAGTACAAACGCCAATACGACCGACAAAAATGCAATCCGAAGCAGGTCGGATGTTTTTTTTGATTCGTTTTTGTTGGATGGTGCTTTTACAATATCCAGTTCGATGTTGTTTTCTTTGGCCGCATCACTCATCGAATAATCGTTCCGATTCGATCCCACTTTACGGCAAACAGGTTGGCCATACTCAAGACTTTCAAAATAAGATTGTTTTGTTTGGCCGCGTCGGTATTGCAAAAATAGATAAACATACCTTCCCCTTCAATAAAACTTCGCGGAACAGGTCCCCAAAATCGGCTGTCCAGGCTATTTTCGCGATTGTCACCCATCATAAAGAAGTAATCCTGTCCAACCAAATAGTGATCCGACTTTACACCATCAACATAATACGCATCACTTTTTTGCTCAATTTTTTTTCCGTCCCGCAGAGCAAGATACGTAAGAAATTCCATATTTTTCTTAACCAAGGCAATTGAGTCTCCTTGTTTAGGAATCCGTATCGGGCCAAAATTATCGGGAGTACCCATGTTGCGGGGAAAAACCTGCCCATCGGAGGATTGATAGGGACTAATGTGAATGCCCGGAATGAAATATTTGACATTAAAATTAATTCCGTCGACGTAAAGTTGTTTGTCGCGCACTTCCAACGTCTGTCCGCCTACCGCAACGCACCGCTTAATATACTCAAGCCCCTCTTGACTCTTGATAAGTTCCGGATGCGGAAATTTAAAGACCACGACATCGGACTGACTCGGTTCACGGTAAGCCGGAAAGCGATATCGCGGGAGCTTAATGTCTGTAAAAGGTATGTTGTAGGGTGTTTGCGAGCCGTAGATGAATTTATTGGCAAAAATGAAATCGCCGGGCATGAGAGTGACCTCCATGGAGCCCGTCGGGATATTGAAATTTTGAACAAAAAATGTAGTCACAAAGAAATAAACAATCAGCGCCCCGCCAAATCCACGAATCTCAGAAATTACTTTTTCCTTGAAAGTTTTTGATGGTTCCTTTTTTTTAACAGCCTCTTTTTTCTTTTCCTCCGCAACTTGCAATACCTTCATCATGACCTTTCTAGATTCATTTGTTGAGCGCCATTTTGGCTTTAATCGCTGCCTCTACATCGGGCGAAACAAAAGTTGAAATATCGCCTCCGTAAGATGCCACTTCCTTGACCAGCGTGGAATTCAAAAGCGCCCATTTATCCGATGAGGCCATATAGATCGTCACCAACTTAGGGTGCAATCTCGAATTTACGAATTCCATTTGCCGCTCGTATTCAAAGTCCGAAACATTTCGAATACCTCGTATCATGGCACATGCGTTTTTGCTCTTTGCAAAGTCGACGATAAGGCCGGATGAAATTTCAGCTGAGACGGCTGTGAATGGCGATACGGCAGCCCGGATTAACTCCAAGCGTTCCGAAGCCGAGAATAAAAACTGTTTTTTTGAATTGTGTGCGACCGCTATAATAATTCGATCAAATAGCGGTAAGGCCCGTTCCAATATATCCAAATGCCCCCGCGTAATGGGATCGAACGAACCGGGATATATTGCTGTTTTCATAGTGCTCTTACGAATTTTTTTGGCAGATTGTTACGAGTGTCTCGCCCCAGCGTTTCTGTTTATAAAGTTCAAGTGATGTCAGTCCCTCTAAATCAGGTTTGTCTTCTTTACCCGTTTCCAAAACTAGGCATCCTCCATCGGCAAGATATTTTTTCTCATGAAACAGTTTTACCATATTCTGCCCCCAGGTCTCACCGTATGGCGGATCGACAAATACTACGTTATAGGACCACTTGCAGGTGTTCAGCCAGTCTTGTACAGAAGCCTGCACAATTTTGACATTTGTAAAACCGGATCGCGCAACATTTTTGGAAATCAGGTCGATCGAACGGGAGTCTTCATCGATAAAGACCGCTTCCTTAGCGCCGCGGCTCAACGCTTCAATTCCGAGACTACCGGTACCGGCAAAAAGGTCCAAAACAGACGATTCCGATATGTCCACGCAATTGGCGAGGCAATTAAACATAAATTCCTTGACCATGTCTTTGGTTGGACGAATGGATTCAACATCAAAACTCAGAAGAGTAAGACCTCGCTTTTGCCCGGCTATGATTCGCATCCGCTGAATGCGTTATGTTATTTAGCCAATGGTGTATGCGTTTCGGCGGGTTTACTGGGCGTCAAAACATTGAATTTCAAAGTTGCGACATCTTTATCGTTTTTTATCTTATCCGCTTTTTTCAGTTCCGCGTTGGTGTAGTCAATCTGGTATTCTGTAAGTTCCACATTCAAATTCAATTGATTGATTTGATGAATGTATTTTGTGAAACTCGCTATCGTCCCTTCAAGAGCAAATTCACCGGAATGCGTGATCATGACGACACCTTTTGAGGTTGTCATTTTTGGATCCTGACTCACCTTAAGACTATTGGCTTTTGCCATTTCAATGATCTTTTTAAGAGTTCGATCCGGTTCAAGAAAATTGGTCTTCACTCCGGCGGCATCGGCATCGGAAGCAATGCCGGGGCCTTTGAGCGTCCCATTGAGGGTCCGCTTAAATTTCTTATCTTTCAAAGCTGTGCTGGGCTCGATACTGGACGGTTTATTGTCCTCCACCTGTCTTGAATCAATAATCGTTTTTGTAAATTCCGCGACATCTTTTTCGGTTTTTCCATAAATTTTCATTGAAAAATCATTGCCGTCGAGAAGAATTTGAAATAGATAAATTCTATCTTTCATCGCATTTTTTGTCGAATCCACGCGGGAAAGAAACAGAAAATCCCGCTCTTGAACGCGAACCGTATTGAGCATGTAGAGCTGCCGAATGCGTTCTTGCCTTACATCTTCAGCCACCTCCGCATCCTGCATGATGTCCCGAGGGGGGAGTATATTAAGAGGCCCGGTGTATTGCTCGAGCGTTTCCACTATTTCATACCGTTGCATATAGGATGCGACGCTGCCGCCGATAACTCCAATGAGCAACAGTACTATTCGAGATAGACGACGCGCGCTCTTTTTCGCCTCACGCTGAATAACCTTCGAGGCGGACGTGTCGGTATCGGTTGTCTCCTTTACAATTGGAACGGCAAAGTGATTGTCTAAAAGATTTACTTTGATCATGACTTAGTCCAATAGGAGTTTAAGCGCTGCACCAATGCACTCGGCGTAGGGTGTATAATCTTGTTTCGGGATTTCGATTTTTTTCTTTGGTACTCCGTTTTCGTCAAGTTCGGGCTCTTCTTCGACGGGGCGTAAATCTTTTGGTAATAAAATTTTACGAAACGGATCAATCACGCTTGCACTAAATTGCTCTTCGACAAAAGGCATCACTTCTTTTGCGAGCAGATTGGAGAGAATCACTCTTCCAAGAACGGCGTTTTTATTCCCAATCTCGTTTTGATAGCCGCGCATCATATTTTCGAGATGACGATTGAGCAGTTCCCCGATTTTTTGAGGCGTGCTCTTTGGATTGCAGGTAAATTGATAGAAATACTCCACTTCGTAATCTTTGCACAATAGAATACTGATCGAGCCGTTCTTCACCTCCACCAGCGCCGTCATTCCGGCGTAGGAGATATCGTAGTTGACTTCATACGTCGCATGCGTGCATAGTAAGTCGACATCCAGATTTGAAAAAGTTATTTTCGATTTTTCCAAAATTGTCGTAAGGCTTTCAACGTAGCGTCGTCGCAAACCTACCGCCAAGATCGGCGAGAGATTTTTTTGCGGAACAAAGGAGTCAAGGCTTACGGTATTTACGACGTATTGATCGACATCGTCCAGCGCCTGCTGACTGAATTCCCATTTTACAAAATTCTCCAGATCATCCTCGGACACATCGTTCTCAACAAAAACTTTACTGATGAGGGCGAGATTCGTATTAATCGAAATATTCATTCGTTTCGCCTTGATGTCGTTATCTTCAAGGCATCCATTGACGTACGAATAGAGGCTCTGGATATTTCGTTCGACTCCTTCGATACCGCTTCCAAACTTCAAGTTCGTTGCGATCGAACCCATTTTCCGAACCTCGAAACCATCTTTGTGATGAACTTCTGCGAAATATATTTTTTGACCGGAAAAACAAAGACCAAAAGCCGTTGTTTTATAGAGATTTGAAAGTTCCGCATATTCTCGATCGGCGGATTCAAAATCCACGCTATTGCGGTCGCTCTGAGCGCTTAGTGCCATATTAGGTCAATGCTTTCCGTTATTTTTTCTTAGTCCAGCTAAATTCATTTTCAATCACCGCGCCAATTTTTTCAATATCATCCGGGTTCTGAGACGGCTTGATCGAAATGCGTTTTTTTCCATTCACAATGGACGCTTCCAACACAAATTTTTCCTGATTCACCGGATTCTCAAATAGTGATGCCAGGTGCTGCACCACGAAATTACTTAAAACCATCTGTCTAAATTCTTCTCCGTTTTCCTGATACAACGCATAGGCTTTTTTCAACGGATCAAAAAGCGAGTCTTGAACCGCATCCTGACGAACAACAAACTCTACTAACTTATTGATTTCCGTAGCATAGTTCTTTTCCACTTCAAAATACCGCTCCTCCAAATCCAAAAGAGTTCTCATTTTAGCCCGTGCCAGCAGGGTTTGCCGTGAGGTTTCCTTTTTTGACTGCATCGGTGCCACGACCGTCCATATCAAAACTCCCGATAACAGCACAATAATCCCTTTCAGCGCATAGCGTAAAACGGGATTTGAATTTGAATTGGACATCGGGCTAAATTTCGATAAAAGGTTTAATTTTATCAAACACTTTCTTGCCTATTCCTTTGATGCGTTGGAGGTCTTCAATTTGCTTGAAATCGCCATTTTGCGAGCGAAATGCGATAATTCGTTCGGCCATTTTGGGACCAATGCCGGGAAGCGATGCGATTTGTTTGGCGTTTGCCGAATTTATGTTGACGCGATTGACCGGCGCATCTTGCAAATCCGACAAAAGCGAATCTATTTTTTCCGGAGACGTCCGCGAGCGCAAAGCAAGAAGAAGACTGTCCGCTTTGGTTTGCCATCGTAGCGAGTCTTCGACGCTTAAAGAATCACGATCAAACCGCTCAATGACGATAGGGGAATCGGAACGATCCCATTTTTTTGCATAGTGGTAGAGCGCGCCGGCCAACGTCAGCACGGCCAGAAAAAAAACCGCGGATAATTCCTGATTCGTAAATCCAAATAGAGTTTGGATTTTTTCCCTCAATTTTTGGAGCATTTAAGAAAACGCTTCTTTCATTTTCTTAAAAAAATTTTTTTCATTTGCCGTCCGCAAAAAACTTTCAGAAGCTGCAAGATCATGAATCATTTTCTTCTCTTTTTCAGAAATCTTTGTTGGCACAGACACATTCACCCTTACGAGTTGGTCGCCGGAACCTGATCCATTGAGATGCGGAATGCCTTTCCCCCGCATGCGCAATATTTTTCCCGGCTGAATCCCGGCTGGTATCGTAATTTTTGACTTTCCAATAAGCGTTGGAATTTCAATCTCTTCACCCAAAACGGCTTGCGGAAAGGAGATGGTTACATTCAGTAAAACATCGTCGTTGTGTCGTTCAAAAATTTCATCTTCAATTTCCTCAAGGACCACAATAACGTCACCCGGTTGCCCGCCAAGCGGCGCCGCATGCCCTTGCCCGCGAAGCGGAATATAATTACCCGTCGTGACGCCCGGTGGAACATTCACACTGATAATTGTCTCGCCCATCGTGAGACCGTCGCCACGACACGTATGACACGGTTTGTCGTAAACGACTCCACTGCCTTCGCAATTCTTACAGGTCGCCACATTGACAAATTGCCCGAACACCGATCTCGAAACCTGCCGGACCTGACCCTGACCCTGACACACACTGCATGTTTTGCGGTTAGACCCCGGTTCTGCGCCCGACCCTTCACATGTATCGCACAATTTGTGCTTTTTGATTTTTATTTTCTTGGTAACGCCTTCCGCAATTTCCTGCAAGGTCATTTTTAGCTTTACTTCGAGATCGCCCCCGCGTTGCGCACGCTGACGACCACCGCCACCCGATGAACCCCCGAAGCCAAATCCTTCAAAAATATCACCGAAATGCGAGAAAATATCATTGATGTCCGTAAATCCCTGCTGACCGGAGCTGCGCAGACCTTCATGCCCAAAACGATCGTATTGTGCACGCTTTTGTTCGTCCGACAGGACCGAGTAGGCTTCTGCAATTTCCTTAAATTTTTCTTCGGCTTGTTTGTTTCCGGGATTTTTGTCCGGGTGATACTGCATCGCGAGTTTGCGATAGGATTTTTTTACATCCTCCACCGACGCACCCTTGGAAACGCCTAACGTATCGTAATAATCATGTTTCGCCATACGGTACTGTCTTTTCCTTCAATGATCTTTATCTAAAAATCGTACAAATGTCATTTGCGGCGTGAATATACAATGTCAAAGGATGTTTGCAAATTTGAAATTTGAGAATTCTTGAAATAAAAAGCCCCGCAAAATGCAGGGCTTTTGAGTTAGTTTTGAGGATTTATTTCGCCAAAGTCATTTTCTTGGATAAAGTCGTTTTTCCTGATTGTAGCCGATAGATGTAGACTCCACTTGAAACCCCAACGTCCGAATTGTCTTTGCCATTCCACTGAACGTCGTAGCGACCCGGCGATAGCCTCTGAGCAATGAGAGATTTGACTTCCTGACCATTGATATTGTATATCTTTAACGTCGTGAATCCATCTTCCGGCAGATCAAAATGAATTGATGTGGTCGGATTAAATGGATTGGGATAGTTTTGATTGAGATTGAAATCCTTGGGTAGATCGATTGATCCATCTTCTTTAGGTTTTGACTTAAGCCAAGTCCCTCCATAATAGTTTACACCCGCTTCTGCGCTATAGGGAGAGTAGTTTTGCCCGCGCGCTCTTACTTTGTATAACATGGTTTGATCGCCAAATTTATGGCTTGCAAGACTGTAATCCTTATAGGTTGTCACAGAGGGATCCGTGATCGTGGCAATTTGATACCATGTATAGCCGGTCTCAGGAGAAGCACGCCAAATTTCAATCCAGGCAGGTCCATTACTTACTTCCCAATACAGTTTTGGATTACCATAATCACTCCATGCCGAAAAAAAACCTATCGTCGGAGAAACTCCGGCAATTATAAATGTTTGACTAATCGCATAAACTTGATTATTCGTGTTGTCGATAATTTTTATTTTGCAATTTGATGATGGTGGTGTATTCACATTCCATGAATAACTATTATTACTTGCGGCGGATGTGATTTGATAAGGATACGAGCCACCGTCGTCGGTAGATAGAAGAATCGTGTACGTCCGATTTACGTTTGACGTCCAAGTAATCGTATGATTGAAGCCCTGCAGAAGAAGTGTGGAAGAGGTAGGAGATACAATGGACACTTCGGCAAGCGCTCGATACGCATTAAGTCTTCCATAGCCAAATTCATAGTCAAATCCGGCAGTTCCCATGTCATCAGCCGTACTGGTCAAGCGGGTTTTAACTTGCTGGTAAGTAAACTCCGGATGTAAAGACAAAATCAAAGCGGCAACGCCGGATACCTGAGGACAGGCTGCGGATGTACCACCAAAACCGCTCGTATAATTATAGGCCCCGTCCAATGATCCGCCCTTATATTCATCCCAGTTATCGGGAGGACAGAGATTCTATAATAGCCCGGATTATAACCTTGAGATCCTGCAATATCCAAACTTATAACATTACCGTTCCCTAAATATAGTGTCTCGTGAAATTCAAACTTAGAACACTCTTCAGTACTACTAATGTTAGTAAAAATCGGACCGCTTGGTGCAACGAGGCTTAGTTCAGGACCAAAGGAACTATAGGGTTGACGTGTATTGGTTTGGGTAGAAGCTCCGACCGCAATGACGCCCGGCATATTGGCAGGAAAGCCAACAGCCGTATTTTCATTTCCTGCCGCGGCCACAATCACACATCCCTTCCCGCCTCTTCCCTGAGTTAAAGCCCTGTTAAATGCATCACGAAGAGAGATGTAAAATGCCGGGTTCGATGTGGTAAGTCCGACGCTAAGACTGATCACATCGGCATACGTATATGCATACTCGATACTGGCAATCCATATCGTTTCAAGATTGTTTACATCACTACCTCGTTCATTAAAGACTCTTACGGGAAGGATTTTGCAATTGGGCGCTATACCGGCCATACCGCTCGTATTATTCCGGGATGCCGCAATAATACCGGCACAAGCCTGTCCATGCGCCTCATTGCCGACGGCGCCGGGGTCTATAGGATAATGAACCGGAGTTGTTTCCTTCCTGATTCTAGATAGAGGCAAATCCTCATGTTCACTTACGCCCCCATCAATTACGGCAACCGTAATGGAAGAGCTACCTGCTGTAATATCCCAGGCCTCCGGCATATCAATGTCGGCGTCATTACTATTGTGCAGATAGTATTGACTATTAAAATAAACATCGTTTGGATTCCCAAAGAGTTCAAATGGTAATATAAAACTTGGCTTTGACCATTCGCAAGGCAACTGCTGATAGATCGTATTACACATTTTTAATAAAGGTAAGGCAGTAGAATCCGAAAGTTTCAGTGCGTAGAGCCCCTGCGTGATGGCGCTTTGCCATGAGACGGATAGCTTATACTCCATGCACAAATTATCCACCTGAGTTTTTGTGACGCCGGCTCCAAACTGAATGAGCATCACATCATGAGCGATCGCGTCCTTCAATCCGCATTTGAATGACGGTACCGCCATTTTGATTTTAGGATCGTCTTTAAGACGATTCCTGAGCGCTTTTTTATCTTTTCCGGGCTTGATTTTAGCCACGTAGAAACCGGGAACCGATGACAATTCTTCGATACTCTCAAAATCAGTCTCCGCGGCAAGAACCTGTATTCGTGCGGCTTCACGATCAGGGCTCTTTATTTTGAAACTAATCTTGTCCGATTCCTGCAATTGTATTTTCGCGCCGTTTATAAAAACAAAATCATCGTCCTGAGCCACGAGGACATTCAGGATAAAAAAGGCTATAGCGATTCGACTTAGGATTTTCATAAAATTCCTTTAGTTAAATTAAGTGATGTTGTTTACGTGCCCGGCTAGGCGATATTTTATTTATTTATATAACCATTTTGATCGGTTTTCAACAAATAGATATTTAAATTGAGGTTACTTGATGTCCACCCTCCAATCATAAATCCTTTGTCCTTTGTTTTCTCGATAGAAAACCCATCATCATTGTCTGGGGTTCCCAACACTCGGCTCCATAAAGTATCGCCGACTGAATTCGTTTTGATGAGCAGAATCTCTTTCTTCTTAGTTGAAGAAAACTCATTGGTTGATCCCAGAAGCACAAATCCACCATCATTTGTTCTTTTGATTGCATTTCCTTCTTCGATTGTAGATTCACCGCCGTACGTTCGACTCCAAAGACTATCCCCAAATGCATTTACTCGAATCAGGTGGAAGTCTGTAAAAATTTGGTCTTTTGGAATGACCCATCCAAGGATCGCTAATCCACCATCAGGTAGGATGTCCGCCCCGTGAGTCCCACGATAACTGTAACCAAGCGAATATTTTTTAGACCATTGGGGGGTTCCGTCTCCACTGAGCTTCACAACCAATGGCCCAAGAGAAGCTTCAATTGCAACTAAGGTTCCCCCGTCAGACACAGGGAAAAAATCAACCATATAACCTTGGTCATAGGATTTGCACCACGTAGAATCTCCGGATAGCGATAGCTTTAGCATACTCCAAAACTGTCCATCCGGATTTGATACCACTCCACCTATCAGAAAACCGTCACTCGTTTTCTTAATAACCGTTGAACCGTCGAGTTCTCCAAAATCGTATTGTTTAATCCACTTGGTGTTTCCGTCAAAATCCGTTTTGACTATATAAAAATCCGTAGTTCTCCATGCTTTTGATGCAGACCCTGCCAAAACGTATCCATCCGAGACTTCGACAAGAGACCTAAAATCAGTCAAAAACTCATCAATTCCATTAATTTGATATACCTTGAACCATGTCTTGTGCCATATCGTGTCACCTAAAGCGTTTGTTTTTATCAAGAATGCTTTAGCAGTACCCTTAATAACTTCAGAGCCAACCATTATATACCCACCCATAGAGGGTATGATCTGACCGAGATAGATTCGGGAGTAAAGCGTTGGATCAATATTGATAATTTTTTCAAAAGTTACGACCGGTGTGTCAGTAGTTCCATGATCATCGCATGAGATTATTATAAAAATTGAGCAACACAGTATGTATCTCATCATAGATATTTATCCTTCATATTACTGTAAATCGAATTAATCATTACAATACTTCATTGGTTTTTTACTCAAAAGTCACTGAATCAATAACGATACCTTCCTTGTCCGTTTTTATGATATATGCACTTCCGACAGAGAATCCGTTTAGAAATCGTCCATAGGTCCCTCCTATAATAAAACCGCCATCGGAAGTCTCTTTACAGAGTGTCCTTCATCAGTCCTATTCCCCCCATAGGTGCGCGACCAAAGCTTATTTCCTAACGCATCCGTTCGTATAAGATACACTTGCTGATTAACTGGAGGGTAATCTGTTCCGACAATGGAAAACCCTCCATCTTTCACCTCCGTTATTCCAAACCCGGTTTCAAAATCCGATTCTTTTCCGTACGATTTAGTCCACATCATTTCCCCATTGGCATTAACCTTCACAATTCTTATGTCCTGATCTATGCGTCCGGGTGGTACAAAATAACCTACACCTATGAGCCCGCCATCGGTTGTTCCATCTATCTGCTCAATCGGGATATTTATGTAGTCATGTTTCCATAGTAATTGTCCGGTGGGCGAAAGTTTGGCAACGTAAAATCCAATGTCGTATGCACGAACGATAACGAATGCATTCCCATCATTTGATCCAATAATTCTGACAATAGATCCGTTATGGATGACGGTATCAATTTGAGTGCTCCATAAAGAATCACCACCTTCTGATAGACCTTTTACCAAAACTTTCCCTGCTTGAGGTGGTGTTGACACAGCATATCCTCCGGATGAGAAATGGCCAACTACTGACGACCGATTTGCTATCCAGAGCTGCTCGCCAAGATTTGACAGTTTTCTTGTAGAGGGATCCCCAGATACAACCAGTGAGCCATCACTTAGTCCCATAATATCCCAAATACGTGTCCCAGGGATGGGAGCCGGCCACGTTTTAGTCCAGAGAATATCTCCAAGCCGGTTTCTTTTGGTTACAAAACCGGTTCTTAAAATTCCACCAGCCGTTAGTTCGAGCATAGTTCCACCCACGACATACCCATTATCCTTTGTTTGTATCACCTTAATAAATCTGTCGTCCCCAAAAGGCCCTCCGAAGACTTTTTGAAATGTGATTACGGGTTCGGATGAGTTATCCTTTTTATCCTCACAGGATAGAATGACCATTAGAAAGATGCATAGGAGGGAAATATACTTTGTCATGATGGGGGATTGATCTTGTCTTGTTCGTCTTTATCACACGATGAAAAGAGTATAGAAATCACGAGGCAATTTTTTAAAAATTTCATTGTTTTTTTGTTACCCGTCACTTTAAGAGGTTGCCCTTTTTTCCCTTCGACCTGCGTATAAGCTACACAAGCTGAAATGGCTTGTCAATGACTATTGTCACATAATTCTGAAAATTCCTTCGACAAATCTGAGTTTACAAACAAGATGTATTAGATTTTCTTTTTGAATCTCTCTCCAAATAAAACTATGTTGATGCCATGGAACTTGAAACATATATCCAGGCGCGCTATCCTTTGATCTATCTGATTTCGTGGGAAGAAGACCGCGTTCTGAAAAATCTGGATGATATTGCCGTGCGGCTTCGCAAAAAGCTTTTTGTGTGGACACAAACGCAGGGTCTTTCGAATTATGTTTTGCCTGACCAGCCGGATGAATCCAAAAGCGATCCCGAAGTGATTCTGAATCACATTGCCCAAAGTCAGGAAAATGCCATTTACGTCCTGTTTGATTTCCATGCTTTCATCGAAAATGCACGCATCCGCCGTCTTTTACGCGACTTGTCGAAAATCCTGCGTAAAAGTAATAAGACGTTGATTCTGGTCGCTCCTACGATGGTGATTCCGACCGAACTTGCTAAAGATATTGCAGTTATGGATTTTGACTTGCCGGACATTAGGGAACTCGGTCAAGCGTTTAACAGGGCACTCGCGATACTCAATAAACGCCGCGATGTGAAATTAGAATTGACGCCGGCCATTTCGGAAAAACTCCTGAAAGCCGCGCAGGGACTCACGCTTGTGGAATTTGAAAATGTGTTGGCAAAATCCATTGTCCATAAAAAGGCGATTGACGAAAAAACAATTCAAGAAGTTTTGCAGGAGAAAAAGCAAATTATTCGCAAGGCGAGTACACTTGAATTTTTTTCACCGGACGAAAATTTCGAGCAGGTCGGTGGGCTCGAAAGTTTAAAACAATGGCTCACCCAACGAGGAGAAGCCTTTACCGAACGCGCTGAACAATTTGGACTGCCGACGCCGAAGGGCTTACTTCTCGTTGGCACACAAGGCTGCGGAAAGAGCCTTACCGCTAAGGCTGTTGCGGCGCATTGGAATTTACCGCTGCTCAAACTCGATGTCGGAAGCGTCTTCAGCGGCATCGTCGGTTCGTCCGAAGCAAATATCCGCCATGCGATCAAGGTCGCAGAATCCATCAGCCCTTGCATCCTATGGATTGATGAAATCGAAAAAGGATTTTCCGGTATGGCGAGCTCCAATTTCAGCGATGGCGGCACGGCGGCGCGCGTTTTTGGCTCTTTCACAACGTGGCTTCAGGAAAAGAAAAAGCCCGTTTTCGTCATCGCGACGTCCAACGACATTTCGCTTTTGCCACCCGAAATGATGCGCAAGGGACGATTTGATGAAATTTTTTTCGTTGATCTTCCGGACACGTCTGAGCGTGAAGCAATTTTTAGAATTCACTTAACCAAACGTCATCGTATTCCGAAAGACTTTAATATTCCCCAACTCGCCCAACTTGCGGATGGATTTAGCGGAGCTGAAATTGAACAGGCGATTATCAGCGGACTCTATGAAGCGTTTGAACTCAATCGCGAACTCAAAACGGAGGACATTGCGGGACAAATCAAGCAAACGGTTCCGCTCTCGCGAATGATGGCGGAGCAAATCGGCGCCCTGCGCGCATGGGCGGATAAGCGCGCACGTAAAGCATCTGTAAGAACCATATTGCCTGGAATTAATCTCGATCGTTTTAGCGCGAATTGAGACTTTCTAATTTAGATATGTGAGGAAACTATGGTACGGAAGAAAATTACGTTCATTCTTGGTGCAGGAGCAAGTGCTGCATTTGGTTTTCCGTCGGGTCGCGACTTACTTATGGAGATATGTCAAAATATAGCTCGTGAAGGATCAATATTTACGCATTTTGTTAAAAAGGGTACTGATCCAGAAGTTGTAAAAATATTTGGAAAAGATTTAGAATACTCATTTCAACCATCAATTGATGCTTTCTTAGAGAAACGCAGTGATTATATGCAAATGGGTAAGGAAGCGATAGCAATAGCCTTAATTCCTTATGAAACCTCAGAGTCTGTCTTTCGAAAGAAGAGTGAACCAACATGGTTTGAATATCTTTTGCAGCATATGAAATTCGACAAAACAGGTGCATCTAGTGACGTCCGTTTTGTGACATTTAACTATGATCGTTCTCTCGAATATTCTCTTTATTTGTCGTTTAAACATACACTCGGCCTAGATGACAATGTTGCGCTAAGACTTGTTCAAAAAGTTCCAATCGTTCATGTTTATGGTATGTTAGGTGATTTCTCACTTGATCGATCTAGAGGCAGGATGTATAACGGGGATTTGGACTCAAGCAGAGTTGAAATTGCATCATCATCAATCAAAATTTTACACGAAAGCGAAGATTTGAACGACACTATTAAGGAAGCTCGAGATCTAATCGACTGGTCTGAATTAGTTTGCTTTTTAGGGTTTGGCTTTCATGACTTGAATATGAAAAGAATTATGAACTCCTCTATTTTCAATAAGCCAATTATATGTTCAGCATATGGACTTACAAGAGAAGAAGCCCGTAGAGTCAGAAACAAATTCGTAGTCACGAGTGTAGATTTTGGTGATGAATCAGACGATTGTCTTGCGATACTAAGAAAGTTTCCAATATTTAGTTGAATTGCCATTGAGATGAAAATCCCCCAATTAGGCGATAAAATACCTTCCCGAGGCGGGCCGATTTCTAAATTTTTCGGCCGTGCGATCTTGAGACTACTCGGTTGGAAAATCGATGGCGAGATTCCCAATTTTTCAAAAATGGTTGCGATAGCGGCGCCGCATACGAGCAATTGGGATTTTGTGATTGGGATGAGCGCGCTGTTGGCGATTGGAATTGACATTCACTGGATTGGCAAGGACGCGATATTCAAGTGGCCCTTCAGTATTTTCTGGTGCTGGCTTGGAGGAAAACCCGTGGATCGCCTTCATCCGCATGGCGTCGTGCACCAGACCGTTGAAGTTTTTGATGCCCATGAAAAATTTATTCTGGGGCTTTCACCGGAAGGCACGCGCAAAGACATGGATCACTGGAGATCGGGTTTTTATCATATGGCCAAGGGCGCGAACGTTCCTGTTTTTATGATTCGGTTCAACTTTGATAGAAAAACACTTGAATTACTCGACGTTTTCCATTTGACGGACGATATGAAAGCCGATATGCATAATATGCAAATGTTTTTCAAAGACACGTTTGGCGTTTATGTGAAAACGTGGCAGAAGAACCTCACAAAGGAAATGACCAATGTCTAAACGATCAAAGTTCGCTATGATGTGTACGGTTGCGATTCTGATTTTATGCGGCATGGACGCGTCCGGTCACGAACGGTATGGGTTTGCGGCGCTTTACCTTCTATGCGTCTCGCTCTTTATTGCAATCTGGCGAATTGGGCTTCGCACGCCGACGGGATATCCGCGATGGCTTGGTTTTCTTGGGACGAATATCTTGCTTATTGGTTTCCTTGACGCATGGACGACCGGCAATCGTGCCCTGATTATTTTTTGCCTCTTTGGAGCTATTTTGAATATACCTGCCATCATCGAGAAAAAGAGTGTTTCAAAAAATTAATCCCTGGCGCGGACTCGAGGAGCTACCGCGGCCTTTCTGGATATTATTTTCAGCGACGCTGGTCAATCGGTCGGGCACGATGGCGCTACCCTTTTTGATTTTGTATTTGACAAGATCGCTCGACTTTTCGCCGGCGGAAGCGTCATGGATTTTTATTGCGTATGGAATAGGTTCTGCAACGGGGCCGGTGGCAGGGAAACTTGTTGACCGGTACGGTACTCTAAAAATCATGCGCAATTCATTACTGCTCTCAGGAACCGCGCTCGTTTTTTTTCCGTTATTTCATTCCGGAATCGCGATATCGATCGCGACGCTTATTTGGGCAATTACCGGTGAAGCATTTCGCCCTGCGGCCTTGACAGCGGTAGGCAGGCTCGTTGCGCCCGACCAAAAAAAATCTGCCTTTGCGGCCTTTCGACTCGCGATCAATATCGGCATGAGTATAGGACCGGTTGTAGGGGGATTTCTCGCACTATACTCGTACCCTTTGTTATTTATATCCGACGGAGCGACATCTATACTTGCCGGATTAACGCTATGGATTTGGCCCTGGAAGGAAGTCACTCCGGAAAAACGGCACGCATCGTTATCTCGTTCTCCGTTGCGGGAACCACGTTTATTACTTTTCATCACCGCGATGACACTTGTTTTGATTGTATTTTTCCAAATGGACGCTACGGTTCCGCTGTTCACGGTTGAAAAGCTACGGCTTAGTGAGTTTTATTTCGGACTCCTCCTTACATTCAATACAGGAATTATTATTTTTATTGAATATTGGCTGAATAACCGACTCAGCCACTGGTCGTTGAGAAGAACTCTTACGCTTGGCGCTTTTTTGGTTGGCGCAGGATTCGGTTCGATGTTTTTTGCAGTAGAATTTTGGACGGCCGCCTTCACCGTGATACTTTGGACGTTTGGCGAAATGCTGTTATTTCCCGGCGCGGCCGCGTACTTGTCGAAAATCGCGCCTCCGGATCAGGAGGGCGAGTTTATGGGTTATTATCAGATGACTTTCAGCGCAGGATTAATAGTTGGCCCATGGCTTGGAGTTCAGATTTTTGAGATGTGGGGCTGGGATGTTCTTTGGATCAGCATGTTTGCGATTGGTATATTGGCAACGGCGATCATGTATTTTCAAATCAAAGAGGAGAAATGAGCGCTATCGTTGATGTTAGAAATGAATATTAAGTATTACTTTTATATATTGACTTACTAATATGCTTGCAGTATATTAAAATAATAAGTCGCACCGAAAGGAGCTTGTATGGATTCATCAACCGTGACAACAAAGGGCCAAGTTGTTATTCCTTCTAAATTTAGAAAGAAATATGGAATAAAAAGTGGCACGATAGTTCACTTTTACGAAGGCAATGGGGAAATCAGAATTGTTCCCATAACCCCCGAACTCATTGATCAAAACATCGGATTTATGGGTTCTAAGGGACGAATGCTAAAAATTCTGGCGGAAGAAAAGAAGCGTGAAAAGGAACTATGAAGCGATACGTGCTTGACAGTTACGCGCTACTTGCCTATGCAGAAAATGAAGCCGGCGCGGATAAGGTAGCCGATTTATTCAAATCTGCGGTGGACGGTCGTGCCCAACTTTTCATCTGTGTCGTCAATTGGGGCGAAATGTATTACATCGCTTTACGTGATGGAGGCCTGCATAGGGCGGATCACTATCGGAATACGTATCTCAAATATCCAGTGGAAATCATCGACGCCGATGAAACACTCACGTTGGCGGCCGCAGTTTTTAAGGCCAAGCACAAAATTTCATACGCCGACGCATTTGCGGCAGCGCTTTCCATGGCGAAAAAAGCAGAATTAGTGACGGGGGATAACGAATTCAAATCTTTGGAAAAAGAGATTAAGATTTGCCGGATCTAAAGATGAATAGTTTAGAGTTTAAAGCTACAGATGCCGTTGATGTTCCGCAACGGTACAAATTAAATTCATTGATCAAAACATTGGATATATAGGGTCGTATGCTTAAAGTTCCGGAGGAAAAGGAATTATGAACTGGTCAGCGGTAGAATGGTTTGTTCACCTCGGAGAATTGGGAACCATGACGGGGGATTCACGCGAGGAAAAGCTCAATAAGGCGAGTCTTACGCTAGTGGTGCTTCCATTTATCTTTGTCGGTTTGCTTTGGGGAGCCTTGTATTGGGCGTTGGGATACAAGTTTTCCGGCCTTATTCCGGGATGTTATGGTGTCTTGTCTCTTGCCAGTCTTTTAACTTTTTTTTTGACTAAGCGATTTAATCTTTTCCGGTTCAGCCAACTTTTATTAATTCTCTTACTCCCATTTTGTCTGCAATGGAGTTTGGGCGGCTTTTACAGCGCGAGCGTTGTCATGGTTTGGGCGATACTATGTCCCATTGGCGCTCTTACATTTGCCGGCACGCAACAGGCCATGCGGTGGTGTGTAGCATATTTGGTTTTAACGATTGTTTCGGGATTCATTGACCCTTATCTGCCTACATTAGAGCCGTCCATGCCTCCCCTGATGATAAGGGCGTTTCTTGTGATGAATATTACTGCCGTAAGTTGTTTCATTTTTTTTCCTCTGCGCCACTTTATTTCGGAAAATCAGAGTGAACACGCCCGTGCTGAAAATCTTTTACTGAATATTTTGCCGGCAGCCATTGCCGAAAGGTTGAAAAAAGATTCGGCCTCGATCGCAGATGGATATTCCGATGCAACCATCCTCTTTGCAGATATCGTAAATTTCACAGGTCTTTCGAGCCAAATTTCTCCGAAAGAATTGGTCGGGTTTTTGGATGAAGTATTTTCGAGATTCGACGATCTGGCCGAACGCCATCATTTGGAGAAAATTAAAACGATTGGCGATGCATACATGGTCGCAGCAGGTATTCCGATTCCCCGAAAGGACCATGCCCATGCCATTGCGGCGATGGCTCTTGACATGTTAGAAACGCTTCGAGGATTGCGGACACCAACAGGTGAACCTGTAAATGTACGCATAGGATTGAATTCGGGGCCGGTCGTGGCGGGCGTAATAGGAAAAAAGAAATTTATTTATGACCTTTGGGGAGATGCCGTAAACACGGCAAGTCGAATGGAGTCCCACGGAATTGGCGGAGAAATACAAGTCAGCGAAGATACATACAACCTTATTCAGAATGACTTCGTGTTTGAAAAACGAGGGGAAATCGATGTTAAGGGCAAGGGGCGCTTAGTGACATACATGCTTAAAACACGGAAATGACCGACATTGTGTTATACTGGAACGAGCTTGAAAATTTGAAAGCTGAACTATGTAATCGTATTCAGCAACTAACCCCTGAAAAAAGACAATTCAGAACCAAGCCTGAAAGCTGGAATATTCTGGGCGTTATGCAACACCTGATGCTTGTCGAAACCAAATTTTTGCATCATTTGAAAAACGATCCGCCTTTGGTCATACCTAAACCCCCGCTTCCGCTTTGGCTGGGCAAGATCGTCGTATGGGCGGTGATGCGATTTGAAATCAAAGTGAAAACTCCGACGAAGGGAATTTCTCCAAAAGCCGAATTAACTTTCGAAGAAATAAAAACGCGCTGGGATTCTATTCGAATTGAGATCGGCCATCAGATAGATCTTCGCGTGCGAACAAAACAATTGGACAAGAGTTTTTATCATCCCGTTTCCGGATGGAAGAATCTGGATGGCGGACTAAAATTTTTTCTCACACATTTTAAGCGCCATGTCCATCAGGTCGAACGAATTATCGCTTCTCCAAGCTTCCCAAAATCTTGAGATAACATATCAAACCGGCTTGATCCAGCCTGAGTCAGGCAGTTCCGTCTCCGAGAGTGCCAGTCTAACCGAATATTTTGCCAGTAATCTGGTCGAATCTACAACAGGAAGGGGGGAGTTTTCCGAATTTATTATTAATGGAATTTCAGTACACCCAAGAATGACACATTCCGCGCCTTTGCGCTTCAGAGCCTGAATTGCTTCTCTGAAAAGGCTAATTGTAGCGCCTTCAAAAATACCCTGACACAACTCTTCAAATATTGCCCTATTGATCTTGGTTCTATAAGACTCGTCAGGAATCATTTTTAGTAAATTTCTGCTCCCCAAAGCCCGCTCGTAAACAGGACCCGTCATCGTCCATTTTGTGCCTAATAAGCCGACTTTTTTCCATCCATGTCTGACAATCTCATGGCACACAACATCGGCGATGTGAAGGCCCGGAATGGGTAGCTTATCTATTATCTTCTCTAAAACGATATGGGCGGTATTGTCCGGGCAAATAAAGAACTCCGCCCCGCTTTTTGCAATTTGATTTATACCTTCCGTAAGATGACTCTCAATAGTCTCATTATCACCGGATTCCCAGGACGGCATACTCAAACCCATCGGAACGGCGCTCAAAATAATACCGGGATGCATATGAGGACCCAGTTGCAGGGCTCCTTCTTTACAAGCAGTCAAAAAACATAAAGCGCCTCCTTCATAGCTATGCGCGCAGATCCCGATTCTCCTTCCTATGCTTATATTATTGTCCAATTCCTTTTTCTTTCATGAGTTTATAGATTTCATCAAGCTCGACAGGAACCCCTGCGGTTAGATTCTCAGCCCCATTTTCCGTGATCAATATCGTATCTTCAAGACGCATGTGCATCTTATCATTACCTACCACGGGTTCCACATTAAAAACGGCGCCGGCCGGAAGGCTTGAGTCGTTATCGATCGGCTTCACATCATGGACACTAAGTCCGATAAAATGTCCGACGTAACGTCCCCAACTTTTATAATAGTCCATGAATCCATATTTTTCATAGGCCTTTTGTCCCGCGTCTTTCATTTGATTGATCGTAACACCGGCTTTCATCATGCCAATGATTGCCGCGCGGGCCTCTAAGATACATTTATACATTTTTTCTTCATCGCCGGTAAATTTGCCGGTCACAGGCCAGACGCGTGTGATATCAGAATTGTAGTATTCGTAATTGCTCCCATAGTCCATCAGAACAATTTCTCCGGTCTTCATTTGGCGGTTGTTTGCCGAATAATGAATGGTCAATGTATTCGGTCCGCTTGCAACGATCGGAGGAAACGCATCTCGCGCACCCATTTTATTAAATACATAACGCGCCTTGGCTTCGAGTTCGTATTCATATTGTCCTGATTTTGATCCGCGAATCGCCTCTTTTACTCCTTCGGCGCCAATCTTTCCGCTCGTCCGCATTTTTTCGATTTCATAGGGCGTTTTAATGAAACGTAACTTATCGATGATTGGATTGACATTTTCTAATGTGATACCCGGGAGAAATTCGCGCAACTTCTGTGCGCCAAGCCGATAGTCACCGTGCCGTGAAAAAAGGGGATGCTTGAAAATAGCCGCCCACTCCCCATCCATTTCACCCCTCGATTTATCAATTTCATCCGGCGATGAGGTCGGATAATAAATTTTTTCAACACCATTCATCCAATACGGCAGAGACGTGAAAAAATTGTCGCGATCTATAAGGTCCAGGCCGTGTGTTTCGGTAAATTGCTTATCCTGCCAAACTCCCGGCCCTTCGATTGTCACAGCACCTTCGTCCTTTTTTAGGGCAAACAGATACGATTTCTTTGTAATGCCATTCAAGACCAGAATAGCGCCCGGTTCTTCAATTCCCGTAAAATAGAAAAAATCCGGAGATTCATAATACTTGATTGGCGCTTCTTCGGATTGTGAAGCCATGACAATGGCAATTCCTCTTGGGATCTGATCGATCAATTTCTGTCGACGCGAGTGAAATTCTTCTTTTGGAAAAGATGTCTGGGCAATAACGGAAATCGTGGACATCAGGAAAAGAAATAGTCGGATCATGTTTTCTCCTCGTGGGTATTAAGTTAAAAGATTCGTTGATATGACATTTCAAAAAACCGCGGGGACGAATTCGGTTGCCCTCGCAGGCTTAGCAGGAATCCGGTCGTAAAAAGTCATGACCTGCTATGTTTTTTGCGTAATCAATTACGAAATTAGATACTAAAAGGTTTCCTCATTTGACAAGATTTTGCAATCAAGAATTGGCAACTCATGATACATGAATATCCTAGCACTCAGACTAATATTAAAGAGCCTCGCCTAAGAAATTTATTTTGCGCTTCACGCCGTGAAATCTTATCCTTGCCGCAATGAAGATAGGAACCATTGAATTAGACAAACCGATTGCACTCGCGCCCATGGAGGACGTGACGGATATCGCATGTCGCATTATTTCCCATCGTCTTGGCGCCGATTTACTTTACACGGAGTTTACAAGCAGTGAAGCGCTTATCCGGGACGCCAAAAAGGCATTGCACAAAATAAAAATTGCGGAAGAAGAGCGGCCTGTTGCCATACAACTTTTTGGCGGTCTCGACACATCGATGGAAGGCGCTGCCGCCGTCGCTGAAAAAGAGGATCCCGATTTTATTGATATCAATTGCGGTTGCTGGGTCAAGGACGTCGCGATGCGTGGCGCTGGTTCGGGTCTTCTGCGCGATCTACCCCGTTTCGAAGCTATTGTTCGTTCGACGGTGCGCGGAACAAAACTGCCTGTGACTGTAAAAACCCGCCTTGGTTGGGATAAGAAATCCATCAATATCCTGGATGTCGCAAAAATGGTTGAAAACGCCGGAGCCCAGGCGTTGACCATTCATTGCCGAACGCGCGATATGGGTCACGAGGGCAGTGCCGATTGGCATTGGCTTGAGAAAGTCAAACAGGTTATTTCCATTCCGCTTATTGGAAATGGCGATGTCAAATCGCCGGAAGATGCAAAGCGTATGTTCGAAACCGGTTGCGATGGGGTGATGATTGGTCGTGCGGCGATTGTCAATCCATGGATTTTTCGTGAAACGAATCATTTTATGAAGACGGGCGAATTGCTTGCACCGCCTTCACCGAAGGAACGCCTGCGGGTCTGCATTGATCATTTGAAATTATCGATCCATTATAAAGGTCTGAAGTATGGGATTCTTGAATTTCGCAAGTACTATTCCGGATACCTCAAGGGATTGCCCAATGTGGCGCGGCTACGGGCGGAACTTGTAATCCAGACAGAACTCGAACCTATTCTCGAGCGCCTTGCCAAATTTGGGGAAGAAATTCATGACCTCGGTCCGGACTATAAATTGCCCAAGCTTGGCGGGTTGATCGGTACACGACATGAACGGAATGAGATAAGCTGAGACATTAGACTAATCCTTAACACATCGAACATGAAACCCGTATGAATCTTCATAATTGTATTCCAGTTGTACTAATACTGTTGATCCGCTTGTTATATAACGAAAAAATACTTGAGTTGCGCCTTTGTCCATGGTCGCCCACCAGTTAGCCTCTGTATCTCCAAAGTTGAATCCTTGAAAACTTACTATCCCTGTCGGAACTGCGGTAAATCCGGACTCGTTCGTTGCGCCCACATTTGGAGATCGCCAATGAACAGTTCCTGTCTCCTTTAGCTTGCAACCGACCACATTATAACCGCCTAGATAAGCAATCAATGTATTCCACTCCGAGTCGGTTGCGACATGCCATCCTTCCGGAGCAATATTATTAGTATCGTTGACAGCCTGCCAACTATATATTCTCCCGTAAAGCAATCCAAGGCTTTCGTCATTGTAATAGTTGCAATACGCGTCCGTCGATATGCCTGACACCCAACCCGACGCATGAGGTATGGGCTTTCCATTTCGATATTTTGTTGTTTTTAGATTCTCTCCAAGCCATTCTTGTGTACCGACAATTACTGTTGTATAAACATTCCCGTCCATATCGGTAACTGTCGCGCCTATCCTAAAATTTGCATCACTTACATCACCAATGGAAACTTTTGAAGCATTCGTCAAGCGAATTTTGCAATCAGTTGAAGGAGTACCAGGCACAGTCCAAGTGTATGAATTGACATTAGATACACTCTCAGTAATGACGATCCAAGAAGAACCATCGGTCGTGTATTCTAATTTCACATTTGCCACTGTTCCGATAGTTTCCCAGGTTATGTTTCTTTTTGAGGCAACCGACCAGTTTTCACCACTATTTGGAGAAATAATCCTAAGTGTCGAAGAGCTAGTACTAAAAGAGGAGTCGCTTAGATCTGAAACCTTTTTATTCGAAACATCCGTTATCCGGATTTTGCAAGTTGTTGATGCTTCCGTCGGAGTCCAAGCGTGAGAGCCTATATTTGGGTTGCTCGCAGAAATAATCGTCCACGTTGAGTCGTTTGTGGTGTACTCCAATTTTACATTTTCAATAGTTTCACTGCCCGTCCAAGTAATATTATACACCCCGTCAATACTCAAGTTTTCACCACCATTGGGTGATGTTATCACTATAAAAGCCTTATCGGTTTTAACTTCACACGATAAAATACACATTATTAGTCCTATCGTAACAAGTCCATTTTTCATAATGTCTGCCTCTTAGAATATTAAGACATAGATTTTTGTGTAAGTTATAACGCATTTTTGTTCCTAAATGTTTCAACCCATAGATCGATGGATGAGTTACGTTGCCAAACTGCTGGAGCGGACATTGCGGGGAGGGAAATTGCGTTAATGGCGGTTGCACATTATTTCGCGAATCTCTATCTTGGAAAAATTCATTTATAGCGAAACGATCGAATGAGAATTTTAGTTATCGGCAGCGGCGGACGTGAACATGCCTTGGTCTGGAAAATTGCCCAATCGCCGCGTGTATCGAAAATATTTTGCGCAAATGGTAATGGCGGTATTGGCGAGATCGCCGAATGTGTTGCTATTAAGCCGGATGAAATCCTAAAATTAGCCGATTTTGTACAAAAAGAAAAAATTGACCTGACGGTAGTTGGCTCGGAAACTCCTTTGACCATGGGCATTGCGGACGAATTTAAAAGACGAGGGATGAAATTATTCGGCCCTTCTGCTAAAGCAGCTCAGCTTGAAGGCAGCAAGATTTTTGCGAAAAATCTGATGAAGAAATACGGCATTCCAACAGCCGCGTACGAATTGTTTTCTAATGCGGATGCCGCAAAAAAATATATTACGGCTCAGGGAAAACCATGTGTCGTAAAGGCAGATGGCCTCTCTGCGGGTAAAGGCGCCATCGTTTGTCCAACGGTACAGGAGGCACTAACTGCCGTGGATTCTATTATGTCGGCGGAATTTGGTGTTGCCGGAAAGAGTATCGTAATCGAGGAAATGATGACGGGTGATGAAGCGTCCATTTTTGTTATTACAGATGGAAAAAATTTTGTCTTATTGCCTTCGGCACAAGATCACAAACGCGCCTTGGACGGAGATAAGGGTAAAAATACCGGCGGCATGGGTTCCTATGCGCCGGCACCGGTTGTAACGGATGAGATTTTGACGCGCGTAAAAAGGGAGATCATCGAGCCGACGATTTCCGCCATGGCGCAAGAAGGATGTCTATATCAAGGCGTAATTTATTGCGGCATTATGATGACGCCCGAGGGGCCAAAGGTCGTGGAATTCAATTGTCGTTTTGGTGATCCGGAGTGTCAGGTTCTGATGCCTCTGATCAAAAGCGATGTGATGGATATTTTTCTTGCCGTGTGTGAAAATCGGTTGTCCTCGCTTAAGATCGATATTGATAATTCCTCCGCGGCTTGTGTTATTATGGCTTCCGGAGGCTATCCCGATGCCTATCAAAAAGGAAAAGAGATTATTGGGTTGGATAACTCGCAAAAAAAGGCGATTGTATTTCACGCCGGCACAGAAAAGCGGGATGACAAATTCTATACAACCGGCGGTCGTGTTTTAGGAATAACCGCCGTAGCGGAAAATCTTCAAGCCGCCGTTGATCTGGCGTACGCGCGCACTCAGGAAATCAGTTTTGAGAACTCTTTTTACCGAAAAGATATTGCGCACCGTGCGCTTAAGAAATAACGAAAGCCATTCATGTTCATAGGTCATTTTGCGATAGCCTTAGCCGCTAAAAAAACGTCGCCCAAAACTTCTCTTGGCACACTTTTTATGGCGGCACAATTTATGGATTTACTCTGGCCGCTGATGCTGCTGTTGGGACTCGAACATGTGCGGATTGATCCCGGAAATACGGTTGCGACGCCTTTCGATTTTTACGACTATCCGATTACCCACAGTTTGCTTGGCGCGACGGGATGGGGTTTTTTTCTCAGCGCACTTGTGTTTTTTCGGGCGCGTGATTTACGCGCGGCCATTGTCGTAGGAGTGTGTGTAATTAGCCATTGGTTTTTAGATCTGCTCACACATCGTCCGGATCTACCTTTGGCGCCGGGTTTCGATGGAAAATACGGATTCGGTTTGTGGAATAATTTACCGGCCACTATGATTGTGGAATTATCACTGTTTATAGCGGGGATTCTCGTTTACTCAAAACTTACGCGTCACAAGGATCGCGTTGGTCGATTTGGTTTTTACAGCTTGATCGCATTTCTAATCGTGACATGGCTTGGCAATTTTTTCGGCCCGCCGCCGCCAAGTGAACTGGCTATTGCGATTGCGGGTAATGCCACGTGGCTCCTTGTATTATGGGGATATTGGATTGATAAACATCGTGAGGTTTTATTTGAAAAAAATTAATCTGCTCAGTGCCTTATTCTTTGCGGCCCTTGTTCTTCCTAATCATATTCTGGGGCAAAAACCGATTAAACTTTCGCATGACAAAAATTCCCGCGAAGTCATTCCGCTTTTTTCAGGCGACCAGGAATTTATTGCCGTGAAGGATTTGGTCGAACTACTGAACGCCGGATTTTATGAAAATTTACAAAAGAAAAAAGCTGTCATGTCCGCCGACTCCCACCAAATAAAAATTACGGGCTTTAATGCCTTTGTTGTGGTGGACGAACGATTCACGTTTCAAATGCCGGTAGAGGCGGAATATGTTGACAAGGCTCTTTTCGTACCGATTCAGTTTTTCCTGCCCATCCTGAATGAATATTTGAAATCTCCGATCCTTGTCAATTCGCTAAAGCCCTCCAATATTGTGGTTGCAAAAAAGGAATCCAAGGCACCGGAAAGGAAGATCAGTCTGACGGATATTGTATTCGAAAAAAAATCGAATGGCCTTTTGATTAAAGTCAAAACAGACGGCGATTTCGATTCGGAGGATGTTGAAATTTGGCGAAATAAGTCATGGGTCTATCTGACGGTCTCGGGCGGATCTTTTGATAAGACGTTGGTCCAGGGCATGCGAAACGGAGAGCGCTTCAAGCTTCTGAAGGAGAATGTAATTTTTCAACATACAAATTCCGCTCAATTCTCTTTCAATTTAACGGGCGAATTATCAGGACAAGACGTAACGGTCGATGACAAGAATCACCAGATCGTTATTTCGCTCCGAGTTAAAGACTTCTCTCTTTTGGAATCAGAGGGGACGATTCAGGTCAAAAACCAGTGGTTATTTGACAAAATTGTATTGGATGCAGGGCATGGCGGCAAGGATTTTGGCGCGACCGGGAAAAACGGAACAAGAGAAAAGGACGTTACGCTCGGCATCGTTCTGAAATTGGGAAAATTGATTAGGGAGCGATTGGGAATTCCCATCGAATATACGCGCGACAAAGACAGCTTCCCCACGTTAAACGGACGAACACACTTCGCCAATCAAAGAAACGCAAAACTATTTATCAGCATCCACTGCAATGCAAACAAGAATCGCAAAGCCAGTGGATTTGAGGTCTTTTTTCTTTCTCCGAGTCGCACTTCCGAGGCGCTTGCCGTAGCTCGCAAAGAAAATGAGGTGATTGATCTCGAAGAAGACAAACATAAGTACGGAGATTTTACCGACGAAAAATTCATCCTGGCTAATATCATGCAAAGCGTTTTCGTAAAAGAAAGTGAAGATCTTGCCGCGGCAATTTCAAACGGCATCGATAAGCAACTCGAGATCGAAAATCGCGGCGTGAGTCAGGCGCCTTTTTATGTCTTAATGGGCGCGTCCATGCCATCTATTTTGATCGAAACCGCATTTATTTCAAATCCAACGGAGGAAGCATTTCTAAAATCCGAGGCGGGACAAAATAAATTGGCAGAAGGTGTCCTCGAAGGCATTCAAATTTTCATTAAAACGGCGAAATAGCTCCAAGTGAAAGAACAATAATGGGATGCCTCGTTTGTCAGAAGAATCAAATCGAATTCGCGGGTAACGCATTACCGAATGAGATTTGTAGCGGAGAAATAATTTTTGAAATCGCACCGAGAAGCATTCGTGTATGCCCGCAGTGTCAGGTTTCCTGGGCTATTGACAGTATGGCTACTATCAAAGCGTTTGCGCTCAATGAAAATTATTCGAGACTCCTAGCCTATCCCTCTATGTCCAATTTGTATGGTTTGATACGTGACTATCCGTTTAAATTTTATGATCCGGAAATTCAGGCTTTCTTGAATGAGGCTTTTTTGTTCCTGTATTTTCAGGAAAAAAACTTCCTGTCAAACTCCGATTGCATTCAACTAATCCAATTCATGGACTCGCCGCCTGCGCCAATACATGAAAACTTGAAAAAACGAATGGTGCCTTTTTATGAAAAAATCAAACCCCGCGCCCTTACAACGGGTGGACGAGTTTTCGTTTTTTTGCAGTTTTCGCCGGAAGAATTGAAAATCCAATTTGATGAAACCAAGGCCTTAGTCGCCGTAAAAGCAATAGAAGAGATATACGCCGGGCGGTCGCTTGTTTGGACAGTGGACGATAACAATGAATTGAAATCTTATATTGCCGCCACGGCGCTTAACAGCGGTTATGCTCTGAACTCGGAGTACATAAAAACATGGGCCGAGGCACAGAGAAGTGTTTTGGCGTTTGTTGGGAAAAAATATGGAGGCAATTCCAGCGCAACCATTTTTATGGCATCAAAAATATCCGGTATTGAGGAATCCGTGTATGCCGATCTTATTGAATGGGATGAAAATTACCATAAATGGCACGGGTAAATCAATCTAAAGCGCCGCATCAACCCGTCCCATCCTCCTGAGCGCTCTGAGAATTCCTTCCGCTTTTTGCAGACATTCCTCGAATTCTTTTTCGGCAATAGAGTCCCAGACAATTGCCCCTCCCGTTTGGAAATAACCTCGCTCGCCTTGCATAATCAATGTTCGAATCACGACCGATAGCCGGCAGCGGTGAGCATCCATCATACCCAGAGCGCCGGAATAGATCCCGCGCCGATAGGGCTCCAGAGAATCTAATATTTTCATCGCGCTGACTTTCGGCGCACCCGTCATCGAACCCGGAGGGAAACAAGCTTTAATCACCTCGGTTACCGATGTCTTTTCCGCGAGGCCGGCACGAATGGTCGAAACCATTTGGAATACCGTTTCATACGTTTCAATATCAAACAGATTTTGAACCTCAACGGTTTTAGGAATCGCGATTTTGCCTAGATCATTGCGCATGAGGTCTACGATCATCAGATTTTCCGCGCGGTCTTTTTCGCTTTTTTTTAGTTCCAAAAATGCCGACTCGTCTTCATCAAAATTTCCACTCCGGGCCCGAGTTCCCTTGATCGGCTTGACGCACGCCTTGAAATCTTCGACATCGAGAAAGAGTTCGGGCGACGAACTTACTATAGTGAAATTCTCTGTTTTCAGAATGGCAGAAAATGGCGCCGGACTCTCTTCCGTCAGCAGCTTGAAGAATTCCGTGGTCCAATTGGTACTTGTATTCTCAGCCGAAATATCAAACCGTTGTGTAAGGTTTGCCTCGTAAACATAACCGTCCGCAATTAATTCCCTTATCTGTGAAATTTTCCCGGCGTAGGAGGTTTGTGTTTCGGTAGGTGCGATCGTAAACCGAGGCGATTTCTTTTCAGGCGATATATATTCCTGCTTGGCCAATAACTCCAAAAAATCAAGGCCGGATTCCGTTCCAATCGCCCACACCTTGTTGTCCTTCCAATCCCAAACCAGTTGCGATTCGCACAACATCCAAAAGCATTCAGGGATATCGTTTTTCGGCGATGATTTTGGATTCAACATTTCCAATTGATTCTTCAAATCATATCCCCAAAAGCCCACCATTGCGCCCGAAAAAAAATCCGAGTCTAGATTCGAATCGTTCAAAAATTCACCGACTCTATCAATAGGATTGCCGTTTTCTTTTCTCAATATTCCGTTTTCAAGAATACAAATTTCGTCTTCGATGGACGTAATCATCAGGGACGGATTAAAGCCGGCATAGGAATAGCGGGAAAATTCGCGACTTAGAATCCCGCTATGAAGAACATAGGAATTTGGGTGCTCCAAAATTTTGAAGCACGTGGGCCAAAATTCCGCCGAAATTTCTTTGATAGAAAATTGCTTCAATTTATTCGAGGATTTCGATTTTGGTTTGACGAAAGGTCTGATGAATAAGACCGGTGAGTGATCCCGGCAGTCCGTCTGAAAGCGAACTATTCATGATTTTTGTAACCGGCATTATTTCAATACTTGAATTGGTCAAAAAACACTCCTCCGCCTCAAGTAAATCTTTTTTGGAAAAAAACACTTCTTCAATCGGAATTTTCAATTTCTCCTTGAGGATATGAATGACCCTTTCACGTGTCACGCCGGGTAATACACCCTTTAAAGGCGGCGTATAAATTACTCCGTTCTTTACAATAAAGACATTGGACGAGGAGCCTTCGTAAATTCTGTCAAACGTATCACAGAAGATATTTTCAAAACAGTTCTGATCGAGCGCGTTTTGTTTCGCCAATACGTGGTGAATCATACTGAGCGATTTGATCGCCGGTATGTGCGGAATAAAAGACTCAAAACCTATCGCAACTCCTTTTTCATAAAGCGTCGTGGGAATTGTTTTAGTCGGACGAATTTGAATCAGCGTATTGGGCTTAATCTCTTTGGAAAAACCAAATCCTCCCGGGTCGGAATCGCCACGGGAGATTGTAATTCGCAAATACGCCTCGGCAAGTTGATTTCGCGTTAGCAGTTTTCCCAATATCTCTCGTAAGTCACCGGTTGTAATGACGAGGGGAATGCGTGCAACACGACATGCTTCACGTAAACGTCGATCGTGGGCGGCAAAGCTGACGATACGATTTTGAACGGCACGCATGGAATCAAAAACACCATCGCCCAATAGAAGTCCCCGATCCGTCGGCGCGATTCTTATTTCCGATTCGTCACAAAATCTTCCATTGTAATACGCAATAGGCATATTTTAAGATATGCAATAAATTCAAAATTCGAAATTCAAGTTTTTAAAGTAGGTTTTATTATTTCGATCAAATATCCCGTCTGATCCGCATGGCTTACATAATTATTTGTTTTTTGACACTTCGAGGTTTTTTTAGACCTACATAGTCATGTAGTTGCCCTTAGGATGCCCTTTCTATACCTTTTTCAAATGATTTTTTTTTGGAATTTTCCTGTGGATTTATTTCTCTAAGCATCATCGATCAATAGCAGCTATTGCGCCATATAAAGAAGATTGAAACATAAAGCCTTTACATTCCTCATTGGAGATATCAAATATGAGATCGCTAATTTCACTTTTAGTTCTGTTGTTATTTGCCTGTCGGGATGTGGAGCTGTCACCGGATAGTCCTCCCGACGTCTATGTTTCGGGCGCGATGGGTAACAAGCCCGTTTACTGGAAAAATGGAGTGGCGGTTGAACTTGAATCGGAGACGGAATGGTCCTCAGCGAATGCCATTGAAGTTGTCAACTCGGATGTTTTTGTGGTCATTCAAGAGACATACTCAACAGGCAAATGGCTTAAGAATGATGTATCAAATCCCTTAGAGGGCAATGGCTTTCCTTTATACCCTTCAAGTATTGCCATTAGCGGAAACGATGTTTACGTGGGAGGCGCAATATACGTCACCAATACCTATACCAAAGCTAAAGCCACCATTTGGAAAAACGGGAAGGCTGTTTCGTTGACTGAAGGATCGGATGTGGCTATAATTTATTCCATAGCTATTTCCGATGGAGATGTCTATGGCGCAGGATGGGAAAACTATTCAGCGCCGGTAGCGACATACTGGAAAAACGGTGTGGCTCATACTTTGGCTTCTGCAGAATCAAAATACTCCATTGCTTCAGCCGTTTTCGTTGACCATGGCGATGTATATGTATCAGGTTATGAAAGAGCTGACAGCGCGAACTTTGTTGCCAAGTATTGGAAAAATGGCAATGCGGTTAATTTGACAAACGGATCCAATTCGGCCAATGCCTCCGACATATTTATTTCAGGTAATGATATCTATGTTTCGGGTGCTGAAAATTTTGAAAATGCCCGATTGCCTGTTTACTGGATAAATGGAGAACGTATTGTACTTCCTAAACCAAATTCATCTCCAGCTGAGACGTACAAAATACGCGTTCACAATAATGATGTCTATGTCCTAGGCGTGTCCGGAGAAGAGCAAAGGCCACTTTTGTGGAAAAACAATGTCTTAGTAGCTCCATTTGACGGGACAACGATTACCAATAGTGATCCCTTATTGGCGACAGGCGCATATGACCTATTTGTAGATGGGAACTAATGATTGAGTAAAATTGCCTAATTACAGAAGACCTTTTACTCGCAGTACAAAAGTATTTTTGATTAGGTGGGTGGGAATCTCTTTAGGTTCATTCTCTTAAATATCTTTGATCAAATCAGTTATTAACGTGGCCAGCAAAACTGACGATACGATTTTGAACGCCACGCATGGAATCAAAAACACCATCGCCCAATAGAAGTCCCCGATCCGTCGGCGCGATTCTTATTTCCGATTCGTCACAAAATCTTCCATTGTAATACGCAATAGGCATAAACAAAATGTAGAGAATTAATAGGCGGAATTCTAAATTATTTAAGATGAAATTGTGGGTCCTTTTTCCAATATTATTTCGATTGTTCACCCACCTAAGGAGCCTTATGAAAAATGTTGTTTTATTTCTAATGGTTTTTGCATTACCTGTCTGGGCACAAGATGCAGACGAGGTGGCCGGTGCCCTTCAAACTCTCTACTTCAAAACAGGAAAACTGACCTCCGAAAGTGAATATTTTGATGCGTATCAGGAAAAGGGACGCGCCGAAAAATTTGCGGAATTGGTTGGAGAATTTCTTGAAGCGAAAAAGATTTTTGATGAGGGAATTGCGAAGGATCCGCAAATGAAAGACAATTATGGAAAACTTCTTACGGCAAGTCATCACGCCACAGTCCTCGCTGAATTCCCCCTCAATTTTGCCAAATTTGTTGTGGATGTGATGGCGCCTGACATTAAAAAGATGATTGAAAAAATGGGCCAAGGTACTGCGAGTGAAGCAAAAGAAATAAAAGACGCGGCCAAAAGTATTTGTGAATCCGCCTTAAAATTGGCTCCCGGCAATCCAGAAATCACCCCCCTTATTAAAAAAGTTGGCGGTACGTCCGCAAGCGGATTGGCTGTGACCAAAGAAGATCTAACCAATATTCGAATGCCTAAAGCGGCGCAATCGAATCCGCAACTTGAAGGGGCTATGCTTAACGCCTATGCCAACTCCGGCTGGACGGAAACGCCTCTCCGTGTTGTAATCACCGATGCCGGATGGACGATTGCCTACGACGAACTCACTAAGAAAATTCTCTTTCGAAAAATTGGGACAAGTCTGGCGGTCAAAAAGCCCGACGGAACATGCCGAATTTTTAATGTTAGCTTTAAGCAAGACTACAAAGCCGGAACCTATGGCGCAACCGCATTTCACGGCACCGGCGATTCGTACAATATTGATTGCGTGAATGTGGGAAAGTAAGTCTCGGCCAACTGCTATTCACAACTAGATACCGTCAAATATAGTATGACTCAAAAAACACATCACAAAAGATGGCTTTCAAGAAAGATTATCTGGAATTACTTACAAAATTTGATATTCCGTTTTGATGAAAAATATCTTTTTGAGTGGCACGATTAAACGGGGTCGAACGATTTCCGCGATAGTTTTTTCCATAAACATTTGAATCCTCCGGGTTGAAATACACAAATCCGTGGATTTTATTTTCTATCGCCCATCCAACAAAAAACCGTTTCAGGTTGTTTTGTTAGTCTTGAAAAGATATATTCCACCCGAACAATTGAAATATTATTTTTGAGGATTTTCATGTCCGTAATTCGATTAATAGGTGTTCCGTTGGACCTTGGTGCAGGGCGACGGGGTACCGATATGGGGCCCTCGGCTTTGCGTCTTGCAGGACTGGCGGAACGATTGCAGGAACTCGGCTATACGATCAAAGATAAAGGCGACATAGTCACCAAAAATCCGGAAATCCTAAAGATCGGTGATGAAAAATTAAAATATCTTGGCGAAATCGTAAAAGGAGTCACGTCGCTTGCTGAAGCCGTAGAAAAAAGTTTTGACGATGGGGATTTCCCTCTTGTCTTGGGTGGTGACCATTCAATCGCCATTGGCACGCTTGCCGGAGCTGCATCGTTCTTCAAAAAGAAGGATCAAAGTATCGGTGTCATCTGGGTGGATGCGCATGGAGACATGAATACACCGGAATCGTCTCCCTCCGGAAATATTCACGGCATGCCGCTCGCGGTTTCACTTGGCATTGGTCATCCAAAATTAACTTCGATTGCCGGTGAATTTCCAAAAGTTGATCCAAAAAAAACCGTCCTCATTGGCATTCGATCGCTTGATACCGGAGAAATCGAAAATATTCGGAGACTTGGAATTACGATATTTACCATGCGAGATATCGACGAACTCGGCATACATAAAGTCATGGAGAAAACTATTGAGGTTGCCGGAAAAGACACCGCCGGTATTCATGTCAGCTTTGACGCCGACAGTCTCGATCCTATCATCGCTCCGGGCGTCGGAACGCCGGTCATGGGCGGTCTAACGTATCGCGAAGCCCATTTTGTAATGGAGTCGCTGTGCAATAGTAAACTCGTAATCTCGGCGGAAATTGTAGAGACGAATCCGATTCTCGACATCAAAAATGAAACCGCTCGGATGGGTGTAGAACTCATGGCATCACTCTTTGGAAAACGAATTATATAATTGGTTCCTATGCAGATAGCGCATTTTTTTCTCGTAATATCTCCTTTGGACAAAGAGATACTTGTATCCCGCAACTTAGCGACTCGCGTCTTGGCGAGATATTTTTTTAAACATTTTGTTTAACTTATTTGTAAGAATTATGGTTCAATACCGCTATAGCGTGCGATTTGTGCAATGGAAAGCGTTTTTAGGGATCCTTCTTTTCGCCGGATATTTTTCAATTCACGCGCAGGAGGATTATAAGGTCTATGGCGAAAAAAACGGATACGATCCTCAGCTTTTAGAAACCCACCTCAATCTTTCGAAGTCGCGATTGCTTCTGGATCTCAACGGAGAATGGTCCCTAACGATCAACGGACGTGAACGAAAGATCATCGTTCCAAGTTGTTACGACTACGTGGGCAAGGCGGTTTATAAACGCACCTTCATTCCGGGGATCGAGTTTAAAGACAAACATTTTCGATTAGGAAGTTTCGGAATTAATTTTCGCGCGGACATTCGAATCAACGGTGAGTTCGTAACCAATGCCAATAATAGCTATTCCCGACTCGAAACGGACCTGCGCGAGGATTTAATCCGAATCGGGGAAACCAATACCATCGAAATAACGGTGGACACCGAACTTAATCCGTTGACAAGTTATCCGCGTTTTACAAATTCTCTGCAACCAAAGATGTACGGCGGCATTTTTAGAGAAATTTTTCTGGAAGCCCTACCTAAAGTCGCCATTGAAAAACATTCGATCAAATATTTTCTTTCCAGCGACCTGCGCAAATGCGATTTTGTTGTCGGACTCAATTTCCGAAATTACGAATACAAGCTTCGCGTACAGGATTCTCTAACGCCAAATAAATTCAAAGAGCCACTGCGCTATATCGTCGAATGTTTTGACGAAAGCGATTCGCCGGAGCCGCTCTTCACCAATCGATTTAAGAAATACAAATCGACGTGGGATGTGCCGAAAATAAAAGAGCAAAATCCTGAAGATACCGTGATGGTCACTCATTTTTCCGAACGGGAAATTCGATTTTCTATCGATAAACCGAGCTTTTGGAGCCCCATCACGCCGGGCAGATACCGTGTCGTCCTGACCCTCATGCACAAAGATGAGATCATCGATCAAGTCGTGCTCCCGGTCGGCATTGCCCAAGTGGATGTTCACGATCAATATGTTTTTCTGAATTCACAACCGGTTACGATTCGGGGCGTGGAATATTATGAGGATTTTCCGGGCTCCGGCCATTCGATGCCTTATCCCGTCATGGAAGAGGATGTTTTGCGGATAAAGCGTCTCGGTGCCAATACGGTCTATTTTCGCCATCACCCGCCGCATCCGTATTTTATTGAATTATGCAACCGCTACGGGCTCATGCTATTTTACGAGATTCCAACGCAGAACTTCACCGGACGTGTGATGGGTTCCCTGGCGTACGTCGAAGACATAAAAAAATATGTTCGCAATCTGATCAATAGCGATAAACTCAATCCCAGTATTGTATCGTGGGGCCTCAGCTTTAATTCCGATAATGACGAAGAGTCCTCGCGTATTTATTTTTCAAATTTGATCACGTTGGTGAAAAATATTGACAGCCGGCCTGTATTTGCAACGACGGTTTTTACCGGAAACGATGCCTACATGGACGGCGTGGATATCATGGCGCTTGACCTGCGCAATACCAATTTATTGGCCATGACGGGACTGGTCAATCGCGCTTTATCAAAGTGGCCGGGGCGAGCTGTTCTCGCGCTGTACGGACCACAGATATTTACAAATAATCAAAATGGTTACAGCGACCCGACCTCTACAAAATTTCAGGCAAAATTCCTGATGGATACTTACCGGAAGATTACCGATTGGAAAATTTCCGGCGGAATTATTCGTGCGTACAACGACTACCGCACCAGTCGACATTATCTTTACTCCAATCCGAATAGCGACGGAGAAGTATTTACCGTCGGGCTGATGACGTATGACCGCAAAGAACGTTTCGCATTTGAGGTGGCCAAAGCGCTCTACTCGGAAGATAAAATTGAGCCAATAGCTATTGGCGCCAATGAACGGTCCAATCCAAAAACGTACCCCATCGTCGGTCTTATACTTATCGTCGTCTTCGTCAGCTTTTATCGACAAAGTGGAAAATTTCAAAACAGCGTGTTTCGAGCAACGACCAAAGTACGCAGTTTTTTTGAAGACATTCGTGAAAACCGTGTAATCACTATTTGGCCTGCTCTTATTGCGGGATTTCTTTCAAGCCTCACCTATGCCTCTCTTTTGTCCATGGTCTTTTTTGAACTCAGACGCAGTCAGATTTTTGACGAATTCTTGGGTCAATGGATTGTTTCCAATAATATAAAGACCTGGATGGATCACCTTGCGTGGAGTCCAGAAAGCTTCATTTTTCAATTTGCGTTGATCTTTTTCCTCATGTTTGGAGTCTTGTCGATATTTCTTTTCGTATTGTCGCATGTATTCCGGCACACGGTGTCCTACCCGCAGGCCTTGATTGCCGCAATGTGGAGTGCCGCTCACTATTTGTACCTTATTCCGGTTGTTATTCTTTTTCATCGCCTGCTCGCTATTGAGTTTTTCTTGAATCTCGCAGCCTGGATATCCGGCTTGATGGTTATCTGGCACGCTGTGAGGGTAATGCGCATTGCAAAATATATCTATGGCGCAAGCCTCATTAGAACGACGTTTGTATTCGGGGTCTTGATCCTTTCGGTGACCATTTGGTTTTCAACCTACTATTCTTCAAAACACGATGCGTTTGAAACCACCGGCTATTGGAAAAAAATCTATACCATAAAAAATTATTCAGCGGAATAAACGGATCGCATGATGAACCACGAGGAAGTCTTGGACATTTTTCGTCAAAGTGGGGCGCTTTTGGACGGTCATTTTATTTTGACGTCAGGTGCCCATAGTCCTAATTATTTCCAATGTGCCAAGGTTCTTCAGCATCCAAACTGGGCGCAGATTTTGTGCAGCGAAATTGCGCTCCATTTCAAAAACCATAAGATTCACGTGGTGGCCGCGCCCGCTGTCGGAGGTATTATCGTCGCTCATGAAGTGGCACGCACACTGAATGCGCGATGCGTTTTTTCGGAAAGGGAGAATGGCGTAATGCGTCTGCGTCGTGGGTTTGAAATTATACGCGATGAAAATGTCCTCGTGGTCGAGGATGTGGTTACCACCGGTGGCTCGCTCAAAGAGGTCGTACAGTTATGCCGGGATGCCAACGCCAATGTTATTGGAGTGGGCTACATCGTCGATCGTAGCGGAGGTGGTGTCGAATTTAGTGTGCCGAAATTCGCCTTGGTATCTGTCGATGTTGTGAAGTATGATCCGGAATCGTGTCCTCTTTGCAAAGACGGGAAGTTGCCGGCGGTCAAGCCCGGCAGCCGAAGCATCAAATCGTAGTTTAACTATTGGGCCGTATGAAGATTTGCGTTCTAGGAAGCGGTAGTCAGGGAAATTCGGTTTTTATCAAAACCGAAAACACAACCTGTCTTGTGGATACCGGATTTTCATTTTTAGAAACCCATCGTCGTCTTAAGGATATCGGCGAGTCGGCGGAATCTATAGAACATATATTTATTACGCACGAACATGAGGATCACGTTCGTGGCCTCGGACCCTTTTCAAGAAAAAGCGCGGCTACGTTTTATATGTCTCGAGGCACGTATCTTTCGGCCGGATCTCTTCTCAAAAAGAATTCAAACGTTCACATTTTTGAAGATTCTTTTTTGGTGGGCACATTAGCGGTTCACCCGTTTTCTATTTCCCACGACGCGGCGGAACCGGTAGGTTTCAGTTTTGAATGCGAAGGTAAAAAGTGTTGCGTTGCCACCGATATGGGCTACGCTACACCGCTCGTTTTGGAGAGGCTTCGTGGTAGCGATGCCATTATTTTGGAATCTAACCACGACGAGGACCTTCTGATGCACGGCCCCTATCCTTGGGTCCTGAAGCAACGCATTGCAAGCCGCGTTGGTCATTTGTCCAATCGTCAGGCGGGTGAACTTGCAAAAAGCATTGCCAGCGAAAAATTGAAGTTTCTTTTTTTGGCGCATCGAAGCGAGGCGAATAACTCTATTGCTCACGCCCATGAAGCGATGGAAAAATCCCTGGACGGGACGGCCACTTCGATTTTTGACACGTACCAGGAAAAGCACAGCGGACCGGTTTTTGTGTAAACGATCAATGGCGTAAAGGAATCGTATGGGTGACGAAACGACAGAAATCATATTAAGGGAAGAAACCGACTCTTCTCCTTCCGATCACGTCGTATTTAAGAAACTATTGCGCCTTTACTATCGTCAGCCTCTGCCATTTTCTCATGACGAGTATAAGACGTTTTATGAATTGCCTCAGTCCAAACAGGCCGAAATTCAAAATGATCTTTTTTGGATTAAGCTCGGAAAATTTCTTCACGTATTGGATTTTAGCGAGGCGGAGAGAATAAAATTCGCACGCGACCATGAGATCGAACCTTTGGTTTTGTTTTTGCTATTTGAGCGTGATCTTACCGTACTCGAACTCGTATTTAATAATCCCCGCCTGCCGACCAAGCTTCTACTTGACTATGTAAACTTCATCAAGGAGCGCGACCTTGACCGTGAGGATGACAAAGCGCTTCGCATGGCGCAAAAAATGCTCAAGCGCCGCAGCCGCCGGATTGTCAAAGCGCGCGAAATTTATCAGGCGTCGGAACGACTGGACGAGGATCGTTATGCTTTTGTTTTGCTCAGTTACCTTGTGGATGAAGATGATCTGATCCAGTCGGCCGCTCAAAACGGCTTATCCAAGATGCCCTCGGAACGGCTTCGCAAGATGCTGTTGGACGCGAATATACTGGACAAACTACGAGCGGTCCGACCCTTGGCCACGGCGGTGGATGTCATGGAAATGCTTCACTCGGCTGTAAAGATTATCTTGAAAACGCTTATCTCGACCAATGACCTTGGCATGAAGGATCGTACGGATCCGACCGGCGCTATGGTGGGACTACGTCATGCACTTCAGACGCGCAAGCTCAATGAACTTGAAAAATGCGCCGACGACCCATCGGATTTATTTAATGTCACGCTATTGGCCTACCTCCATTTTGATACCTATCCGGCGATTCGGGGTCGCGCACGTGAAATTTTGGCGCTGGATGACATCATGGATTTGATTGTTGACGAATCCACACCCCACTTGATTTCGCGAACTGTTCTAAAATTACTCGAGAAAAGCGCCGATGAAAACATCCAGAATAAGATTGCCGAACTTCGTTTGCGCGAGGCCGAGCGTATTAATAAAAAAGTCAAAGAAATCGAAGTAAGCATCAATGCCTATTTCGATGTTATTTTTCAATCGCTCAATTATTCACGAATCAATAGCCAGCGGGAATCCGTGCAGGCGCTGCGTACCGCAGCGGATATTTTGAAACAATTTTTTGGTGAGGCAAATAATTTGGAAATGTCTTCGGTGACGGTCACGCAGGGCATGATGCGAAAAGCGATCGAGCATTTTGAGGCGACGATTTCGGATCTTTATGGCGATACGAAACATGAATTGTTTTCTGAATTCACGGAAATTCAAAACATGATTCACAATATCCTCGACTTGAAACAACTGCAATTTGATAAAGAGGTTTCCAAAAGTGAACCGCTTGAGGAGACCGTATTATCCAAGGTCATTGCAGTCTGGCGTCTGTCGATCAGTAACTACCTTGGACGCCTTAAAGATCTGGAGGAGATGCTGCGCATCAAATGGGGCAACGCCATGACTGAAACGCAATCCAGGCAAGCCATGGAACTGGCGGAGAGCGAATTGTATGAGGCTTTTGAGGAAATCGAGACGGGCCATAAGGAATCCGTCGAATGCCGCTTGAAAATTCCATGCCGAGAGTGTAAGCGGCGTGGCTGCGCTTCGGAACGGTTCTTACTCCAGGTTGATTTTTTGCTGGACGAAATAAAAGTCATAAAAAAAGTTCATGTCTAAACTAGGCCTTTCGTTTTACCAACGGCCTGTCTTAGATGTTGCGCCGGATCTCTTGGGGAAAATTTTAGTTCACAAAAATGGAAATCAAACACTGTCCGGACGAATTGTCGAGGTCGAGGCGTATTCGGGTTCCGACGATCCGGCATCGCATGCGTATCGCGGAAAAACACTTCGCAACGCAGTAATGTTTGGGCCGGGTGGATTTTCCTACGTTTATTTTATATACGGTATGTACCACTGCTTTAATATTGTTTGCAGCGTGGTCGGCGAACCTTCAGCCTGCCTTATTCGGGCAATTGTGCCTTTGGAAGGGATCGAGCTCATGAAGCGACGTAGAAAGTCTGAAAAACTTGCCGATGGTCCAGGAAAACTCTGTCAGGCGATGGGGATTACACGACGCCAGAGTGAAATTTCTTTAAACGGTAGTCAAATATTTCTTATGGATGATGGAACAAAACTCAAGTTTACACTATCGCCACGCATAGGAATTCGATTTGGTAAGGATAAACTCTGGAGGTTTTCCTCGATCCCCGCGCCTTGATAAGCACCATTATCGCATTCAGAAATTAGCCCTATTCAATTGCGGAATACTCCAAAATTTATGTGTTTTCACTTGAATTTTGCCGGATAAATCGCTATGATCCAACTGTTCTTGATTACCCGTAAAACCTTGAAATTCAAGGCCTCCAGCTAACTTTAAGGGCATTTTCTTGTGAAAAATACTGAGTATCGCCATATCGGAAGTGCCCTTCATCAATTGCTCGGCGAATTAAAAATATCCAATCGTGTACACGAGCAAAAAGTACTTGAGACTTTTGAAAAAATAATGGGCGAAGCGTTTTGCAGACGTGCGAAAGCCGTCAAAATCGAACACGGAAGTCTATTTATTGAAGTTATCAGCAGCGTGTGGAGGCAGGAATTATTCTATCAAAAACTCACCATCCGGGATCGGATTAACTCAGAACTCAAGGAAAACATTGTAAAAGAGATCATTTTTAGATAGCGATTGTTTCAACATCAAAAAAATTTAATCCGACAAATATAAACGCAAGGAATTCACAACGTGGCAGAAAAAGCAAACTCAAAGTATGATGCAGAAAATATACAAGTTCTTGAGGGGCTGGAGCATGTACGCCGCCGCCCGGCCATGTATATCGGCGATATTAGTTCGCGCGGTCTCCATCACTTAGTTTATGAAATCGTGGACAATTCGATCGACGAAGCGATGGCCGGCCATTGCGACGAGATCAATGTATCGATCAATGAAGATAATTCGGTAACCGTCGTTGATAATGGGCGCGGTATCCCCGTCGACATGCACAAAACGGAAAAAAAACCGGCCGTGGAAGTCGTCATGACCGTTCTTGGCGCCGGCGGTAAGTTTGATAAAAACACCTATAAAGTTTCCGGAGGCCTCCACGGCGTTGGTGCCTCGGTCGTGAATGCGCTCGCCGAATGGTGCGAGGTGGAAGTTCATCGCAACGGAAAGATCTATAAGCAAAAATATAAAGCCGGTAAAGCTGTTACCAAAGTGGAAGAAGTTGGAAAGTCAAAAGAAACCGGCACGACCACCACCTTTATGGCCGACGGAACAATTTTCAAAAAAGTCAGTTATTCGTTCGAGACTCTTTCCTCCCGTATGCGTGAACTGGCGTTCCTCAATCGCAATTTGAAAATCACGCTTGAAGATAAACGCGAAAAAGGGAAAAAAGAGGATTACCACTACGAAGGCGGCATTTCCGAATTCGTCCAATACCTTGACGAATCGCGCCAGTCGATCATGAAAAAGCCGGTTTATATCGAAATCGAAAAAGAAAATACACCGGTCGAAATCGCTTTTCAATACAACGACTCCTATACGGAAAACGTTTTCAGTTACGTTAATAATATCAATACGGTCGAAGGCGGTACGCACCTTTCCGGATTTCGTACGGCGCTCACGCGCACGCTGAATAACTACGCGACCAAGAACAATCTCGTCAAAGAAAAAGAAGGCCTTTCCATCACCGGTGACGATACGCGTGAAGGGCTGACCGCGATCATCAGCGTGAAGGTTGCAGAGCCGCAATTCGAAGGACAAACGAAGACAAAGCTGGGCAATTCCGAAGTCAAAGGCATTGTCGAAACGGCGGTTGGTGAAGGTTTGACGGAGTTTTTGGAAAAAAACCCCGGCATGGCCAAGCAGATCATTGACAAATGTATGATGGCCGCGCGTGCACGCGAGGCCGCGCGTAAAGCGCGTGATATGACACGCAAAAAAAATGCGCTCGAAAATTCGGGTTTGCCCGGCAAACTCGCCGACTGTTCTATTAATGACCCGGCATTCTGCGAAGTTTATCTCGTCGAAGGTGACTCGGCCGGTGGCTCGGCCAAACAAGGGCGCGATCGTAAATTCCAGGCTATCCTACCTCTCAAAGGAAAAATTCTTAACGTGGAAAAAGCACGCCTTGATAAAATGCTTTCCAATGAAGAGATCTTGACCATGGTCAGCGCGCTTGGAACAGGAATTGGGGCCGATGATTTTGATGTAGCGCACCTCCGTTATGGAAAAGTCATTATCATGACCGATGCCGACGTGGACGGCGCACACATTCGTACATTGCTTCTCACCTTTTTCTTCCGTCATATGAAGCCCTTGATCGAAAATGGAAACCTTTATATCGCGCAACCTCCGCTTTTTCGTCTTAAAAAAGGAAAAGAAGAGCGCTATTGTTTTGACGATTCTGAAAAACAGGCTGTTCTTAAAAGTTGGAATGCGAAAGAAGATGATGTGACCATCCAACGTTACAAAGGTCTTGGTGAAATGAACCCTGAACAACTTTGGACCACCACGATGGATCCGGATAAACGCATTCTGCTTCAGGTGGCCATTGAAGACGCCGCCACGGCGGATCATGTTTTTTCTACGCTGATGGGCGATGCCGTCGAGCCGCGCCGCAAATTCATCGAGGACAACGCGAAGTACGTGAGGAATTTGGATATCTAGGATGGCGCGTTGACGATAAAAATTTTAAGAGAAAAATAAACAGGAGTAAAACTCAAGAATGTCCACGATCGAAAAAATTCTTCCGATTAATATCGAAGATGAAATGCGAGACTGTTATATCGACTATTCGATGTCCGTTATCGTTTCCCGTGCTATTCCCGACGTCCGCGACGGCCTCAAACCGGTTCATCGCCGTGTTCTTTTTGGTATGAATGAACTCAGCATGGCGTACAACAAGCCCTACAAAAAATCGGCTCGTATCGTCGGAGAGGTATTAGGAAAATACCATCCGCACGGCGACACCGCGGTTTATGATTCCATCGTACGAATGGTGCAAACCTTTTCACTTCGTTACCCACTGGTTGACGGACAAGGAAATTTTGGATCCATCGACGGCGACTCTCCCGCCGCCATGCGATATACGGAAGTTCGTCTGTCGAGAATTGCCGAGGAAATTCTTCGTGATCTCGAAAAAAACACGGTAAACTTCGTACCCAATTTTGACGATACACTCAAAATGCCGGCAGTTTTACCGGCCGTTATTCCTAATTTATTGATCAATGGCGCATCGGGTATTGCCGTCGGTATGGCTACCAATATTCCTCCGCACAATCTCACCGAAGTTATTGACGGACTTCAGGCCTTGATTGATAATCCCGAGATCACGATCAAAGAACTCATGAAACACATTAAGGGACCGGATTTCCCAACCGCCGGTATTATTAATGGCGCGGGTGGAATCAAAGACGCCTACGAAACGGGCCGCGGAAAAGTGGTCCTGCGGGCACGCTCCAGCGTCGAGACGGCGAAAAACGGACGTCAATCGATCATCGTGACGGAATTGCCTTACCAGGTGAATAAAGCGAATTTGATTATCAAGATTTCGGAATTGGTTCGCGACAAAAAAATTGAGGACATCAGTGCCCTTCGCGACGAGTCGGATCGTGATGGTATGCGCATCGTGATCGAACTCAAGAGGGATGGAAATGCCCAAGTGATCATGAACAATTTGTTCAAGCACACGCAAATGCAGACCACATTTGGAATTATCATGCTGGCGCTCGTCGATGGTCGTCCGGTCACGCTTACCCTAAAAGAAGCGCTGTTTCATTTTATCGAACATCGCCACGAAGTTATTACGCGCCGGACTCAGTATGAACTCGAAGCGGCCGAAAAGCGTGCGCATATTTTAGAGGGTTTGAAAATCGCCCTCGAAAATATTGATGCGATCATAGCGCTCATCAAAAAATCCAAAGATCCTTCAGTCGCCCGGGAAGGTTTGATGAAAAAGTACAAGCTCTCGGAAATTCAGGCGTCTGAAATTCTCAAAATGCAGCTGCAGCGCCTTACGAATCTTGAAGTCGAGAAGATTGAAAATGAATACAAAGAGATCATCAAACTCATTGAGAAGCTTAAGGGAATTCTGGCCAGCAAAGCCAAGCGGATGCAAATTATCAAAGATGAATTAATCGACATACGAAAAACTTTTGGCGATGAGCGCCGGACTGAAATCATCAAGAAAGAAGCCGCCGATATCGATTTTGAGGACACGATTGCGGAAGAAGAAATGGTCGTAACCATTTCTCACCAGGGCTTTATCAAGCGCTTTCCGGTGAGCGGATATCGTCGTCAGGGCCGGGGAGGACAAGGCGTAGCGGGTGGCGCAACAAAGGAGGACGACTATATTGAACACCTTTTTGTGGCCTCGACCCACGACCAAATCCTATTCTTCTCCAATAAAGGTCGCTGTTACTGGCTTAAGGTGTATGAAGTTCCGCAGGTTGGCAAAGCGGCACGCGGTAAGCATATCACGAGCATGATCGAGCAGCAGCCGGATGAGCACATTCGCGCGATTATTAATGTTAAAGAATTCACCGATACTTTCTCCGTTGTGATGGTTACGAAAGAAGGCACCATCAAGCGTACGAACCTATCGGAGTTTAGTAATCCACGCAAAGGCGGCATCATTGCGATCACGATTGAAAACAAAGACGATCTGGTCGAGGTGAAACTAACGGAACTCAGTCAAAACATTATCATCGGTACTAAAGACGGCATCGCGATTCGCTTCAAAGGCGATGACGTCCGTGAAATGGGCCGGTCCGCCCGCGGCGTGAGTGGCATTGATCTTCAAAAAGGCGATTACGTCATCGGGATGGTGGCTCTCAAGCGCGAGAACGGCACCATTTTGGTCGTGTCCAATCTTGGTTATGGCAAGCGAAGCGAGGTCGAGGAATACCGTACGACACGTCGCGGCGGAAAAGGAATTATCTCGATGAAGGCTGCCGATAGTCGAAAAACCTCGGCCTGCGGGTCGGCAT
>JANNSF010000100.1:0-14768 GCA_031402315.1 bacterium
GACTACCTGAAAATGCTTCAGCACCATATTGACACGAATGCGGATCTCACCATCTCAGGTATTGAGATTGAGAAATCGTTGGCTCATCAATTTGGCGTCATGGTCGTGAATACCGAAAATGAAGTGATCGAATTTCAAGAAAAACCAAAAGAGCCAAAACCCCTTCCGGGCAAGCCGGACATGTGCTACGTAAATATGGGAATCTACATTTTTAGCGCCAAATCGCTTGCGCATAACCTTATTGAAGACGCAAAGCACAAAGATTCCGCGCATGATTTCGGAAAAAATGTTATTCCCGCTATGTTGGGGAAGTCAAAAGTCATGGCGTATAATTTTGAAGATGAAAACAAAACCGCCCATCCTTACTGGCGCGATATTGGTACGCTGGACAGCTATTATGACACCAGCATGGACTTAATATCGGTTCAGCCCACGTTCAATCTGTACGATGTAGATTGGTCTATCCGCACGTATCAGGGCCAGTTTCCTCCCGCCAAGAATGTTTTTAATGAACTCGTTGACGACGGGCGTATTGGCCAGGCGCTAAATTCCATTGTTTCGGGGGGGTGTATCATTTCCGGAGGGAAAGTCGTGAATTCCATTTTGTCACCCAATGTACGTATCGATAGTCACTCCCTGGTCGAGGAATCCATTTTATTCAGCAATGTTCAGATTGGGAGCCGTGTCAAAATAAAGAAAGCCATCATTGATAAAAATGTCGTAATACCGGATAATTTTGAGGTGGGCTATAATCTGGAAGAAGATAAAAAGCGCTTTTTTGTAACACCGTCCGGCATTGTCGTTATTGCGAAAAATATGCGATTATAAACGACTACTTTTTCAATAATACGATCGCATGGGCGACTGCCCCTTCTCCTATGCCAATAAATCCCATGCCCTCCGAAGTTGTTGCTTTAATGGACACATCATCCATCATGATTTTCAATGCCGCAGCAATATTTTTTTGCATTTCAGGGACATAGTGTGCAATTTTTGGTCTTTCCAAAACAATCGTCGAATCCACGTTAACCACGTCGTATCCTCTCGCCGAGATCAATGCATGGCAATGCGACAGCAATTTCAAGCTGTCGGCGCCTTTGTATTTGGGATCCGTATCCGGAAAGTGTTTTCCGATATCACCAAGCGCCAGTGCCCCGAGAATGGCATCACAAATTGCATGGAGCAAAACGTCGGCATCGGAGTGACCTAGAAGCCCTTTTACATAAGGAATTTCAACGCCGCCTAATATTAGTTTGCGCCCATCTGCAAAGCGATGAACGTCATAACCGTGTCCAATTCGATAATTCATTTTATTGGATTTAAAGTTAGAAGTTTAGATGTTTTTTCAATTTCGCCCTGATTCATAGAAAATGTTTTGTATTTCCCGTTAAGCCAATTGTCCACCTGATCCTTAAAATAAGGGCTGAAAGGCTGACCGCTTTGGCCGATGGTCACGGTTGTGGCGGGATGTCCCAAATCCGAAAGGTCCACAATTCTTCGCATCGAGGCACCAAGCACGGTTGCAAACAGTGTATCGGAATAGTGGAATTCGCTATTACTGATGGTCGTTGTATTCCCACCCACAGGATAGGGTCCTATATTGAATAGAAAGTCGAGCGGCTTCTGCACACCTAAGACATGTTTAAATGTGACATGATGGAGTTTCTCCCACGTCCAACTTGCCGGCTCCGGTCCGAAGCGGCGCACCAGGCTTTCAATGGCTTCATTAAATGACCGGCGCAAAATCGCATCTCGATCTTCAATCGATTTCGTCTTTTTATCATTCCACCATCCGGAATTCTTGAGACCCAACAGCTGAGTGGTCACGCGTGCAGGAATATTGGATAGTTTTATGAAGGGCTCATAGAGTTCGCCCAAGTCATCATGGTAAATATTTTCTAAAAGGCGCTGAAAAAAGACATTAAATAGAGCGGCCCCTCGGCTGTCCTTCCCCATTTTACAATCCCAATACTTCAAAAAAAGGTACGATTCATTGTACTGGAAATTATCCTCGCTCGTAATATCGGCCTTGGTGTAAAGGGAATCCGCCTGGCAAGCTTCCAGCAAAAAAGGAAGAACTTCTTTCGCATGAAACGAATAGAGATCATTTTGAAACAATTTGAAATCCTCTACAGAAAACTTTTCTTTAGAGTGCAACAGCTCCTGAATACGCATAATCCGTGATGGATGCTCCCAATAATCCGAAATAAAGAGCGGGAACCAAGTGCCGGCCGTTTTATTATTAGCGCTGGATAAAATTCCGGTGGTTGGGTCCAATTCAAATGGATTTTTTTCAAACGGCCAGTATCCAAGCCAGTCGTTCTCCAGCTGTGTGCCATCCCAAATGGCAATTCCATTTGCATACTTGCGAATCGGAATATTTCCCATGAACTGGTAAGCAATGTGTCCGTCGATATCGGCGTACACAACATTTTGTGCAGGCGACTTGAATTGCGAGCATGCGCTTCGAAATTCGATCCAATTCGTTGCCAAATTCATACCCAGAATTGCTTCGACTTCATACGAGACATCATGTCCCGTCCATCGCACCGAAATCGCCTTCTCATTCATGTAGTCAAAAAGATCATTTATTATAGGCCCGTGATGCGTTGAGCGCACACGATACATGATATCACTGGTATCTTTGATTGCTATTTTTTCGTCATCCCATTTCAACGGGCGGAAAGCTCCATTAAAATAGTACGTGCTATCCTTAATATATTCCCGATAAAAATCGGCATCGTCGTTTTGCACATTGGTGAATCCCCAGGCAACATGGCGGTTATTTCCCAAAACCGCAAAAGGCATTCCGGGTAGAGTAAACCCGGTCACATCAAATCGGCCACCCACAAGATGCATTTCGTACCAAAGCGACGGCACGCCATGTCCAAGATGTGGATCATTGGCGAGTATGGGTTTCCCGGTAGTCGAATGCGAACCGTCCACGACCCAATTATTGCTTCCGATCGCAAAACCTTCCCAACCCAATATATTTTTGATTAACAGATTGGCTTCCACAAAATCGGCAAGCTCCGGCGAGGATTGACCGATAGGAAACACATTCTCTGCCTTTATTTTCTGCGGACTATCTTTGAAGCCCCATTTCTGCAACAAGTATTCAGGCACGGTTGGAAGTATGAGCGGTGCACTCTCCGGAAATTTTGGGAAAATCTCCTGAAACATCGTGTAGTTGACACTATCTTTGATCTGATCGTAAGCGACGTCAACGTACCACCCCATACTAAGTTGCCAGGCCAAAATTCTTGACAACGCCATACTGTGTTCCGGTTTCCAAGGCTCCGGCTCAATTCGCAAAAGAGTAAATTCTGCCGGATAATTGTCAACATGCGTCTTGATGAAATAATTTACACCGTCGGCATAACTTTCCAGAAGTATCCTTGTTTCCGGTTTCAGACTGTCGGAAATCATCCTGGCCATTCGCATGAACCCGAGCGTGCGCAAAGCTTTGTCAGCCTGGATTGTTTTTGTTCCAAAAATTTCCGATAGCCGCCCCGACGCCACCCGACGCAACATGTCCATCTGCCATAGACGGTCTTGAGCCTGAGTATAGCCCGTGGCGAACATAAGATCGGATTCCTCATCCGCATAAACGTGAGGTACTCCATATTCATCTCGATAGATCTTTACTGGACCAGAGATACCAACGACCGTCATTTCGCCTTCCAACTGTGGAAGCGCCTTCCGGATGGCAAAGTAGCCGAAGGCCAATGTGCCCGCAACGATAATTGTTAGAAACAAGACCGCAAATACGAGAAATCGGATCCGATGGTTCATGAACTTGAAATTCAATTAGAATACAAAATTGAACGAGGCATGAAGTGCAAGGCCTCGCAAATCGCGATTTTTGTAGAAAGGAATGAAATAGCTCAACTTTGAATCAAGAAGAACAAATCGATTCTTATACAATTCAAGTCCCACATTAGGCATCAGAAAAAAAATATTTTTCGAGATTTTTTCGCCGGTCGCAAAAAGGCCACCCACACCATAACCCGTATAAAGATTGAAATACTCGCCGGCACCTCGCCCAAGATAGCGCGGATAGAAATCCTGCCCGAAGCTATAGAAAAATATTTCGTCTACGCGCCGGGGATGACTCGGATCACGAGATTGAAAATTCTTAAGCACGCCAAACTGAGCATAACTTTTTCCGCGTGTAAACAAATATTTCACCATGGCACCCTGATAATGTGAACTAGAGACACTTGAAGTTGGGTTCTCAATTTTTAAATACACATACTCCAAGCCGGGCATATTTACAAATTGAACGTCTTGATCACGATTTTCAAATGGAACATAGACCTCTTCCACCATACGCAATTCGATCGCGTAGTTCAAAGTCTGCTGCTTTTTTTCAAGAATATCTTTTTCTATTTGGAACATTTGCTGCTCAATATTCCTCAATTCATCCCACAAAACCTGATATTTTTCATCGGCAGACCTTTGTTTAAGACGATCAATTTCCTCTTCGTATTTTATCTTCTTCCCTTTCAGGAACTCCAGCTCAATGGTCTGAGATTGGATATAGTCGGCATTATTGACCGTCGATAAATTCATGGCTTTGATATACCCGGCCGATTTGAAAAGCTGCATCAGACGTGTATAGCCCGATTCTTCTGTCCAAATAGACATTTGTAACGACTTGCCCGTAGAGCCATAGGAGTAGTCTCCTTCCGACGAGGAAACAATTCGTACCTGCAGGCTGTCGGCCACAATCATCAGCGCGTTTCTGTCCGCATCGAAATTTTTGACATACCAATCCAGGGATGTTGTTTTTATAACAAATTTGTTTTGGCCGAAACCGGATATAGCTAAAACGAATAGCAGTCCCCATTTTATCACGATACGTTCTCCTTATTTGATTTTTTCTTCCGAACCTCAAAAATAACTGAAAAAATTAGTATGCCCATGACGCCGAAAAACGATACCGCGCTTGCCCAGATACCGAATTGATACTCTTTGGGTTCAAAAACCAACTCAATGTTGTGATTTCCCGCAGGAACCTGCAAGCCGCGGAGTATGTAGTTGGTTTTCAGAATTTCGACTTCCTTGCCGTCGATGAAGGCCTTCCACCCATGCGGATAGTAAATTTCACTGACGGTCAAAAACGACGACTTATCCACAAAAACATCCATGACCATTCGGTTTGATGTTTTTTCCGTGATTCTAACTTGGGAGGAGTCGTAGGAATCAATGACGATATTTTTTTCTATAATGGATGACTTGTGCGGATCAAAACTCGATTGGTTAAGCCGTTCGATGATCTTCTGCCGATCCGAAAGCACCTCGATGGTTTTGACAAAATAAGCGCGCGGCAGAAGACTCTTATTTTCATACACGATCTGTTTGACGGTTTCATCGAATTTTACGATCTGAAATCCCTTTTCTTCGGGCAGACGCCCATCCGCAATGAGATACTTCACATTGAGCATATTGACAATATTCATATTGATGGGCAATTTCGGATCGCCTTTGTAAAGCGAAAATTCAATGATGTCCTGGTAAATTCGCATTTTGGCAGGGCTGTAGCCACCGATGGTTTCAAGTCCAAAATAGCCCCACATCGGAGATCCGGATTGAGCATGCTCGAGGAGTGAGAAAATCCTAAATTGAGAGTGATCTTGTTTTAGGAAACGAACGGTCTCTGTTTCTTGAAATTCCTGCAGAGTTGCGGTACGTGGCTTTGGGCTAATTACTTTTTTATTGAGGGTGATCGTGTCAAATGCGAGTACCAATAACAAAATTCCAAGCGCAACCGTTGCGGACAGCCATTTTTTTGAAAAAGCGTACACTATTCCGGTAATGAGAATGGATAGGATTGAAAACTTGAATAAGCCCGAACTCAGAATATCGGCGCGCATTGTTTTGAGCTGGGCAAGCTGGGCCGCCTGATACCTTTTTTCATCACCTTCGGCAATAAAAGAGAATAATCCGGATATTCCTCCCTTAAAGAATATCGTCATGAAGAGTACCGCTCCTGCCCCGATCAAAAGGTACTGCAACACTTTGTTAAACTGATCCCGGGTCTTTTTTTCCTGTTCCGTCGGATTAAAAATAAAGTCAAGGCCATAACATGAGAGAAGGGAAAATGAAAAAATAAACAAAACAAGTATCATCGAGGGCACACGAAATTTCTCAAAAAAAGGAAAAACCGTAATGACCAGCCGGAAGAATGGCTCAAAAAATTTTCCAAATGAAATGAGGAGCGCCAATCCCGCGGTTACGGCTAGAAACTTCGTTATCGTATTTCGTCGATACGCAAGCGCAACGATTCCTGCAAGCATAGGCAGTAACCCAAAATAAAACGCCGAGGAAGTAAAGGTCATCCAGCCCCAATAATATGGGCTGTCCAGGCCAAAAAATGCGGGCACAAAAAACGTCAGACTCTCCAGGGGATGGAATGACCACATCGTGATATAATCAAAGGTCATTCCTCCGGATCCGGCCATCTCCGTGGCCTCTGCAAACGCCGGTGGCAGCGCCCGCATCGTCACATCCGAGTAAACTAGAAGCGAAACCTGACCCAGAACACCAAACCCAAAACCAACCAACATCGCGGCGATCAAACCGCTGCCGGATAATATCACCGATCTAAAATCACTCTTAAAATTTTCAACGGCATAAAAAACACAGTAAATACCGATCATCAAAAATGCATAATACATTATTTGCGTATGAGCCCCGTCTTGGAAGAAGAGGCCCATTACAAGTCCGAGTATTGACCAACGCAACAGGTTGCGATTTTTAAAGAACTCCAGCACGCTCCACACCATGAGCGGAATGTAGGCAACGGTCTTGATCTTTCCTCCGTGACCGGCTGCCATGGACGCCACAAAAAAATTGCAGAACATATAACTCACCGCCGCGCACAACGAGATCAAATAGCCAAATCCAAGGCTTCGGGCTAAAACAAACATAAATACACCCGCAAAGAAGAAGGCCATGACTTCCCATGCATTTTCACGGTTAAAGTAGGCAATGCTCAAGACCACCGATGCGTAGTAAGACGGGTTCAAATATTTTTGATACTTGACAAGCGGTACCTCATTCATATCAAGGTACATCCCGCTTGCGACCGCCGGCATACCGGAAAACATATAGGGATACCAGAGAGGTACCGTTCCTTCCGCTTTCTGCAATTCGCTTATCGATTTGCCGGTCGCCATTGCCGACGCATTATCGGCACCGGTTGAAAAAACCTTATTATTTAATATGATGTCATTGAAACAAATCAGGGTAAGAATATAAAGGAAGACTATACAAAGCGTTGTTTTCAACCAAGGCTTCAAAAATTCCGAATCCTTTGCAACGGAGACATTAACTTTCTTAACGGAGGGTTTTGCCATGGATCACCTTCATTGAAATGAATAATAGGTTCTAAGGTAAAGTCTGAAGAATTTTATGGAAAACATGGGTGAATTCAAAAGAAATTAGACGGCACGTTGCAGATGCAAAATAGCGTGGGGCAAATTATCAACAAGATCTCCTGCGATAAGCCCCATCGGTGACTTTTTCCTTGCTCCAATGTCGCCGGCGAGGCCGTGGAGATAGGCTCCTGCATACCCCGCCTGAACGGAAGTCAATCCTTGGGCCATTAATCCTGCTATGATTCCGGTCAATACATCTCCGCTCCCAGCCGTCGCCATTCCGGGATTTCCTGTAGGTGTAAAATAGCACCGGATTCCGTCGTAAATCTTCGTTGGCATTCCTTTTAGAAGTACAGTTTTAGAAATTTTTGAATAGAATCGTTTTAACCCGCCCAAAAAATCGATACTTCCGTCAGCGCTATTTATTAGTCTGGCCAACTCGCCGGAATGAGGAGTCAATATGAAATCTACTTTCAATTTTTTGAGATCTGATAAAATGTTTTTCACCGCCAATAGTGCATCGGCATCAATGACCACCGGTTTCTTACAATTCTTTAGCAGAGATTGAGTAACTGCCATGGTCTCGGGATGCTGCGAAAGCCCAGGACCTATAGCCAAAACATCCGCCCACTCCATCTGCTGTTGCAAAATTTTGAGTGCACGTTTAGAAATGCTACCATCCCGCGTTTCCGGCAAGTGCACCGACATGGCTTCCGGGAGGGCCGTCTCGATAACATGCGCAATACTTTTTGGCAAGGCGACACGAACCAACCCTGCACCACTGCGCAGACATGCCCGTGCCGCTAAAAGAGCGGCTCCGCTCATGCCCCGTGAACCGGCCAATACCAAGACTTTGCCATAATCGTATTTGTGGGAATGAGTCGGACGCTCAGGTAAGAGGTTCAAAACATCCGACGCCTCGATATAAAATGAACTCCCGCCCCAATCTTCCGGAAAGCCAATATTGACGCGCAATATTTCGCCCGAGTATTTTTTGCCCTCACCCAGCAAGAGCCCCCGCTTCCCGAAACCAATGGTTACGGTATAGTCTGCTTCGATCGCGGTCGAGGCGGATCCATCATCCCCATTTAGACCCGACGGGATGTCCACTGAAAAAACTGTTGCCGAGCGCTGCTGATTAACCCACAGAACCCACTCGTAGAGGCTACCCTGCAGTTCCCCGCTGGTACCGGTTCCCAATCGTGCGTCTACAATAATAGTCGGATTTGCTCGCGGATGGATTAGGTCCTCCGCAAATGTGGGATGAAAGCCTTTGTTGGCCAATTCGTCAATAAAAAACCGTGCGTCGGATCGAATTTCTTCTTTCCTGCCGACCATGATAACCTCCGGCACGATTCCGTACTCCAAGAATTTTTGGGCGATGACGCAGCCGTCTCCGCCGTTATTTCCCTTCCCGCATAGAATCAATATTTTTTGATGTTGTAAATCTCCGACGATAGACAGGATTTTTTCAAATACTGCAAGCCCCGCACGCCGCATCAATTCAATGCCCGAAGTGCCACCTTCAATCAGCCGGCGGTCAAATTCCCTCATTTCACTCGATGTCACGAGAGGAAACACAATATCACAATTCTTTTATTTTTTCGATGGCGCGATTCAGGCTATCATCCGATGTTGCAAAAGAGATTCTGACAAAACCCTCCCCGGCATTCCCAAACGCACTGCCCGGAACGCCTACAATTTTTGCTTTTTCCAAAAGATATTCGGAGGCGGCAACCGAATTCATATTTAATTTTCGAATATCCAGAAATCCGTAAAACGCGCCTTCAGCTTTGAAACAAGAAATTTTCGAATTATTGAATCCGGCAAACACCTTATCCCGCCTTTTCTCATAGGCTTGCCGCATCGTCTCGACCGACGCTTGATCCCCGGACAACGCTTCAAGGCCTGCGGCCTGGCTGACCGAGGAAGGACAAGTCGCCGACAATTGTTGAAGCTTATTCATCTGATCGATGATATTTTTTGAAGCGGCAAGATAGGCCAGCCGCCAGCCGGTCATGGAATAAGCCTTTGAAAATCCGTTCAGAATAATCGTTCGTTCAAACATACCCGGCAGGCCGGCGATCGAGGTAAACCGACGACCGTCAAACAATATTTTTTCATAAATATCATCGCTTACTAAAATCAAATTCTTTTCGACGCATACTTTTGCAATCACTGCAATTTCTTCGTTCGTCAGAACTTTTCCGGTCGGATTGCAGGGGCTGTTGATAAACAGCATTCGTGAATTTCGTGATATTTTTTTCCTCAGCGTTTCTTCATCGAGCGCGTAACCATTTTCCGGCACGGTTGGTACTCCGACATAGGTTCCACCGGCCAATTGAATACAGCTCTCATAGCCTACCCAACACGGTTCCAGGCAGATGACTTCATCGCCCGGGTTGATAAAAGACAATATCGAATACATTACACCTTGTTTCCCGCCGGGTGTCACGATGATTTCAGTGTTGGGATCGTATTTGAGATCTTGGTCTTTGTCCAGTTTTTTGGAAATCGCTTTGCGCAGTTCAGGAGTTCCGCGGCTATTGGTATATTTCGTTTGTCCTTTTTTTGTCGCGGCATGAGCGGCCTCGACAATATTCTGAGGCGTGGGGAAATCCGGTTCACCAATCGTGAGATCGATGATCGCCTCGCCGGCATCCTTCAGAGCACGAGCCTTCTCCGCCAGCATCACCGTTGCCGAGGACTGAATGCTTGACATTTTTTCAGAAAAACGATAGTCCATAAATTCCTCTTATTTACTCAAATTTCATATCCGACTAAATATAAAATCCACCGCCTCTACGATACTCGGTGCCACGCAGTCCGGTGTTATTCCGGTCTCCTTCAACCGCTCTTCTTCATGATGTCCATGTCCGGTTCTAACAAAGATCGTAGTGGCACCAATATTTTTTCCAAGCACCATATCTGACCCATGGTCCCCTATAACATACGATTTTTCCATATCCAAATCCCATTTTTTTAAAGCGCGCTGTACCATACCTACGTTCGGTTTTCGGCAATCGCAGACAATTGAAAATTCAGGAATGGTGCCATCCGGATGATGTGGACAATAGAAAAACGCGTCAATCCATGCGCCTTTTTTGCGTAATTCCCTCTGCAGATAATCGTGGATTTGGTGGATCGAGGTGACGCCGAACAGGCCGCGGGCCACACCGGATTGATTGGACACTACTATGGTCTTGAATCCCGCACGGTTCAACCGACCAATGGACTCTTCAGCTCCCGGAATAAATTCAAATTCTTCAATTTTGTGGAGGTAATCTTTTTCGATGTTGATCGTACCATCACGATCAAGAAATACAGCTCGGTGGAACATTAGTATTTACCGATTCGTTGCCTTCCTTCGTAATGAAGAAAGGCAATCTGTTCATAATTTCAACCACGCGGATCTATAGAAGACTCCCGTGATTAATTCATGGCGCCATTCGATTTGATTTTCAGATCCTTAATCTTCAACTGAATATTGGTTCGGCCCTGCCATGTATTTTCATCAATTTGGTAGACCATATCCAATAGGTCATTGCCGACGCCTATCTTATTATAGAGATGACCTAGATTAAAACCGACCGCATCCAAAACCGTATTATTCTGACGAACCTTTAGGCGAATGTGACGTTCGTTCATAAGCTGCGGATAACCTACAATCTGTAAGCCTTTGGAAAGAAAAATAGGCCTCAAATTGGACGGGCCATGCGGCTTGAATAGGTTGAGTAAAGTCATGAGACGTGGGTTGATATCGTCAAGTGCAATCTCGGCGTCAATTTGAATTTTTGGAATCAAGTCTTCTGCCGGAAGGTGAATCTCCGCGTACGCATTTAGGCGATCGCGAAGCTCGTCTACCTTGTGCAATTCGATCGTCAGGCCGGCTGCATATTTATGCCCGCCATAGCCATTCATCAGATCTTCACAAGACTTTAGCGCGTGGAATACATCAAAATTTTCGACGCTGCGCGCCGATCCCTTTCCCTTATCCTCCGCGTCCGCGATAACTAAGGCCGGACGATAATATCGTTCCACAAGCTTGCTCGCGACAATCCCTATCACACCCTGGTGCCAACCTTTCTTGTAGACGACAATCATTTTATCGTTTTCAAAATCAAATTCGGAATCAACAATTTCGCAGGCTTCCAGAAACATCACTTCATTGAGATCACGCCGATTGCGATTTTCAGATTCGAGCACGCTGGCGTACTCAATCGCTTCCGTTTCATCATTTGTGATGAGTAGTCGAACCGCACGATTGGCGTCACCCAGGCGACCTACCGCATTTATCCGGGGAGCCAGGGAAAAAACGATTTGAGCGGTCGAGATTGGTTTACCAAAAACATTGGCATTCTTGACGAGCTGGCGGATGCCGGCTTTGTTGGCTTCGCTTACGAGTTTGAGGCCATTTTTGACAAGTGTTCTATTCTCACCGGTCAGTGGTACGATATCCGCTGCGCTGCCGATTGCAACCAAGTCCAGATGCTGCATGAGTATATGCTCGTCGATCTGTAGCCGCTGCTGAACCCCTTGGGCGAGCTTGAACGCCACTCCGACGCCGCACAATTCCTTGTAGGGATAGGGACAGTTTTCCTGTTTTGGATTTAATATCGCAAACGCCTCCGGCAAAAAATCTCCGGGATGGTGGTGATCACAAATGACAACATGCATGCCCAATTCATTGGCGAGCTTAACCTGATCGATCGCTGTGATACCGCAATCGACGGCAATGAGCAAATTAATGCCCTGCGCATGCGCCGCATTGATCCCGCTGGGCGACAGGCCGTAGCCTTCCTTTACCCGATCCGGAATGTAATAGGCAAGATGCCCTCGGTGAATTTCACGGAGAAACAAGTACAGCATGGAGGTACTGGTAGTACCGTCGACATCATAATCACCATAGATCATGATGGATTGCTTTTTCTGAATGGCTTCGATCACCCGATCGACCGCTACGTCCATGCCACGCATGAGAAATGGGTCATTAAGTGGCGCGTCCTCCGCACGAAAAAAATTTTTGGCCTCCTCAAACGTGGTAATACCCCGATTGAAAAGGATCCCGGCTACTAATTCCGGTACATTAATTTCTTCCGCTAATTTGCTTAAACGCTCCTTGTCATGGTGATTTTGAATTACCCATTGTTGTTCTAACATAAGGGCTTTCCGTTGTTATTTTTATATTTAGTTTCTTAATAATCATAGATTTGCAGGGCAATTCCGGACCCTTTTTCAAGGATTTCGGTACTAAAGAGGCACTCTTATAAAGTTGATTTAACAGGAAAGTAGCCATGTTCTAATATAAGTCTTTATTTTTCAAAAAGCAAAACCAATTTGGATCGCAAAAAAAATCTTTAAAACTTGACTTAATTGTTTATTTTTCCTATAATTGGACTTATAAGTTTTGTCAGATTAGTAGATTTCAGAAGAACTTTGGAGAAAATGTAATGAAAACGATGACGAAGAAGGATGTTTCAAAGCGTGTTTCCGATAAACTCAATCAGAAAATACACGAGGTGGAACCTATTGTAGATATTGTATTTGATTCAATTCGTGAAATTTTATCAGAGGCAGATCCGGATGTGCGAATCGAAGTTCGCGATTTTGGAGTATTTGAAGTAAAAACAACAAAAGCGAAGCCGAAAGCGCGTAATCCGAAAACCGGTGAGATTATTTATGTTCCGCCTCGTCGCAAAACACATTTTAAGCCGGGTAAATTGCTCAAAGAAATCTTAAAACAGCCGCTAAAGCCGGAAGACGTTCCAAAAGCGGATGAGAAATAGTCACTATTAAGTTCCAGTTTTATGAAACTCCCATTATGTTGGGAGTTTCCGATCGTCGTCCGATGAAGAAATTGCCGCAGACTTGTCTCACTTCCTCAAAACTTCAATTCCTAAAACAGAACCTCCTCTCAACGTTATTAAGATTTCCTATCCAATGAAGGGGAGAATTCTCGCAATTGACTATGGAGAACGTCGCATGGGGCTTGCTATCTCTGATCCGCTGCAGATCATTGCTCAAGGACTTAAGACATTACTTGTTAAAAACGATAACGATGCGGCGGTACAATTGACCAAAGTCGTTGTTGATCATGAAATCCTGCAAATTGTAATTGGAACACCAAGTCGTACGGACGGTAAAGAGAGCGAAAAAGCTAAGACCATTGAAGAATTTATCGTGACGCTTGAAAAATCCGTGAGACTTCCGATCGTGCGTATTGACGAGCGCTATTCTTCTAAAATTGCAAAATCCATGCTGCTTGAGGTTGAGGAGAAAAAAAAGCGCCGGACGAAGGAGAAAATTGATGAACTCGCCGCCGTAGTAATTTTAAGAAGCTATTTGGATTCAAAATTAAAATAACCTTCTCACAAGCTAAAGCCTGCGATGACCATCCAAAAAAGTATGGTAGGCCTGGCTTCAGCCTGCGAAATGAACAAGAAAATAACAAACAGAAAGAAAAATAATAATGCCATTTAAAAACCTCCATATCATTGAGCCAATTCTTAAGGCTCTCCATTCCGAAGGCTATTCGAAGCCCACTCCGATACAGGAACAGTCCATCCCTGTCGTTCTTGATCGAAAAGATTTGCTGGGCTGTGCTCAGACCGGGACCGGAAAAACGGCCGCTTTTGCGATTCCGATTTTACAATTACTGCACGCCGAAAAACTAACGGACCATAAATTCATCCGTTCCCTCATTTTGACGCCGACCCGCGAATTGGCCATACAAATCGGCGAGAGTTTTGCCGCGTACGGAAAAAATACCGGTTTGAAGCACACGGTCATTTTTGGCGGTGTTTCTCAATTTGCCCAAACGAATACCCTTCGCGCCGGTGTGGACATACTGATCGCAACGCCCGGCCGTCTGCTCGATTTGATGAATCAAAAATACGTTCATCTCAATCATGTGCAAATCTTTGTTCTGGATGAAGCCGACCGCATGTTGGATATGGGATTCATTCATGATGTTAAAAAAGTCGTGGCAAAACTTCCGGCTAAGCGCCAAACACTGTTCTTCTCAGCAACCATGCCAGCCGAAATTCGCACCCTATCCGCTACGCTTCTGCGCAATCCCGTTTCGGTAGCCGTTACACCCGTATCCTCAACGGTCGAAGTGATCCAGCAGTCCGTCTATTTTGTTGAAAAGAACGACAAGAAAAATCTCTTGAACCATCTATTGAAAGACAAGACCATCATCAATGCACTTGTTTTCACGCGAACGAAACATGGTGCAAATAAGGTAGAAAAAGAGCTCAATCGCGTTGGTATTCATGCCGAAGCGATTCATGGCAATAAATCACAAAACGCCCGCCAGCGTGCACTGACAAATTTTAAGACCAACAAAACCCGGGTACTCGTTGCGACCGATATCGCGGCGCG
>JANNSF010000101.1:0-2310 GCA_031402315.1 bacterium
GGCGACTCAGAATCCGATCGAACAGGAGGGTACATACCCGTTGCCGGAAGCGCAGCTGGACCGGTTTATGTTCAATCTGTGGGTCGACTATCCGTCTGCGGAAGAGGAAATTGCAATCGTGAAAGCTACGACCAGTGCACGTTCGCTGGAATTGAAGAAAATCTTGTCGACGGAAGAAATTCTTTACTTCCAAAATCTTATCCGTCGAGTTCCGGTAGCGGATGAAATTGTGCGTTATGCTGTGGAGTTGGTGAACAAGACGCGCCCTAAATCTGAAATTGCGCCCAAATTTGTGAAGGACTGGATTTCGTGGGGTGCGGGGCCTCGCGCGTCGCAATATTTGATTTTGGGAGCGAAGGCGAAGTGCGCGCTGGAAGGACGTTTTACACCGGACATGGACGATGTCCGTGCGGTGGTGAAACCTGTTTTGCGTCACCGTCTGGTCGCCAATTTTAACGCGGAAGCCGATGGCGTTTCCACGACGGATATTATTGAAAAACTTCTGGAGCCTCGCGGCGCATGACCGAAGAGAAAGCATTTTATAAAAAGCTTGCGGAGGAGCGATACAAACTAACCGAGCGTGAGGCCATACAATGGGCGGAAGCTTTGGTTGAGCTTCGTCAAAAGCTTTTGTCGGATGCTTCGGACGAAAAAATTTTAGAATTCTCCGAAAAATTTCTTGAGAACTTTACACAACACTTCTCAACGTTGGAACATAAGACGCGCGAAAAACAAAAAAACGAAACTCGGCGGCTGAAGAAAAAACAGCAACTGGACATTTTCGAAAACAAAAATCAACGATAACATGGACGGCGTAATAAAAAAGATCGGGCGCGTAGCGGACGAAGCCCGCGTGGAAGCGTACGTCGTCGGCGGATACGTACGTGACCGGATTCTGCAACGACCCAATAAAGATTTTGATGTGATGGTCGTTGGAAACGGGATCGAATTCGCGGAGCGTGTAGCGGCATCGTTTGGAGTTAGAACGCTCGTCGTATACGCGAATTTCGGGACGGCCATGTTACCGATGGAATTTGAAGGGGAATCACTAAAAATTGAATTTGTCGGCGCACGCAAAGAGAGTTATCATCACGATTCCAGAAAACCCGTGGTTGAAATCGGTGATTTGCAAAGCGATCTGTCACGAAGGGATTTTACGGTGAATGCGCTGGCGATGAAAATCAATCAAGTCGGGTACGGCGATATCGTCGATCTTTTTCAAGGTCGCGAGGATCTGGAACTTAAAATTTTGCGCACGCCACTTGATCCGGATGAAACGTTTTCGGACGATCCGCTTCGCATGATGCGAGCGGTTCGTTTTGCATCTACGTTGAATTTTTCGATCGAACCGCGCTCCTACGAGGGTATCCTTCGAAACGCGGCGCGCATTAGCATCGTATCCCAGGAACGAATAACCGATGAGTTTCTAAAGATTATGAAAAGTCCGGTTCCCTCGATCGGCCTTTATCTGCTGGAGAAAACAGGATTACTGAAACTTATCTTTCCCGAACTTTCCATCCTACAAGGCGTGGAACAACAGCAGGGTTTTCTACATAAAGATGTTTTTAAACACACGTTAAAAGTGGTCGATAACATTGCCGAAATGACTGAAGATGTGCGTTTGCGATTTGCCGCGCTGGTACATGATATTGGAAAGCCGCGCACGAAGCGATTGGTTGAAGGTATTGGGTGGACTTTTCATGGCCACGAGGACGTTGGTTCGCGGATGGCCAAGGGAATCGGTAAAAAACTAAAACTGCCGAACGATTTCTACAATTACGTTTCAAAACTCGTGCGGCTACACATGCGTCCTATTCAACTCGTAGACGACGAGGTGACCGATAGCGCCATTCGAAGATTACTATTCGACAGCGGGGCAAACATGGACGATCTTATGACGCTTTGCAAAGCGGACATTACGTCCGGTAATAAAGAACGTGCCAAGCGGCATTTGGAAAATTTTTTGAAAGTCACCGAGCGGGCTCATGAAGTGGAAGAGAAAGATCGTTTGCGAGCATTCCAACCCCCGATTCGCGGTGAGGAAATCATGACGCTGTTTAATCTAGAGCCTGGACCAAAAATAGGCGCGCTCAAGAAACTGGTTGAAGAAGCTATCCTTGAAGGTATAATCGCCAATGAATATCAGGCCGCTTACGACTATTTGATGGCCCACAAAGCGAAGGTCCTGGATGCGGCGCCCGAAAAAAAATAAGCCGTTACCCATCTTGGCTGGGCGCCCTTTTTTTAGGAGAACGGCAGGGGGCGTAATCGCCATTCTTTTCATGGCTTGCCAGGCAGGCATGGACAAGC
>JANNSF010000102.1:0-13173 GCA_031402315.1 bacterium
AACTTTGTTATGGACAACTGTGGTGGACAAAACAAGAACCGACAGGTCCTGAGACTGTTGACCTTCATTGTCAAGCGTCGAATTGCTAATATTGCCAATGCCATCTTCCTTGTTAGAGGACACACGAAGAACGCTTGTGACAGGCTCTTCAACCTTATGAAGAAGGACTTTCAACTGGGTAGTAGCACTAACCACTTGGCTGTTTTCTTTCTTTAATTTGGCTTTAAGATATTTCCAATAGTTACGGGTTTTGGTGTAATCATTTTGGTCGGTAAGTACGGCTACAATATCCAACACCGAGAACCACCACTTGGCGTTTTCTTCGTCCCAAACGGCTCGCACTTCACGGTTATTAAAAAAACGTATGGAAATTTTTTCCTTACTCATTCTTTATTTTCAAAGTTGCGTTGTAATGTTGATCTGTCTTTTCAATTATTTTTGGCGAATTATTCATATAATAGCAAAGGTTTTATGTTTCAATCCGCTGTTAGATATTATCGAAAAGTGTAAATATTCTTCGCTAGAGTCCTAATCCACTCCTGTCGGTGTGCAATAACTGCTCTTTCTATGGAAATTATTTAGCCCGTCGCTTTCAATTTGTCTTACCGGGATAAATTTTTAACGCCTCTTGCAGACAATTCATGGCGTTTTTTAGGTCTGTAATATTCAATACGTAAGCGATTCTTACCTCATTCGTTCCTGCGTCGGATGTGGAATAAAACCCGGTGGCGGGAGCTAACATAACGGTTTGTGAATTGCGGTTGAAGTCTTCAAGCAGCCATTGGCAGAATTTATCCGAATTATCAATAGGTAACTTGGCTATACAATAAAAAGCGCCGCTGGGCTTAGGACAAAACACACCGTCCATTTTATTCAAAGCATCTATCACGAAATTGCGGCGGGCCACATATTCTTTTTTCACTTCAGCAAAATAAGATTTCGGCGTATCCAAGGCCGCTTCCGCTCCTATTTGACCATACGTCGGAGGGCTTAATCGCGCCTGCGCAAATTTCAATGCGGACGACATAACATCTTTATTTTTACTGATCAGGGCTCCTATGCGCGCACCGCAGGCGCTGTAGCGCTTACTGATCGAGTCTAATAAAACAACGTTATTCTCAATACCATTCAGATGCATCACGCTGATATATTCTTTTCCGTCGTAACAAAATTCGCGGTACACTTCATCGCTGAGTAGAAACAGGTCATGCTCTTTCACCAGATCGCGCAGGGCTTCCAATTCCTTTTTTGTGTACAAGTAACCGGTCGGATTACCGGGATTGCAAATCATGATGCCTCGTGTTTTTGGCGTAATGGCCTTTTCAAATTCGGCAATAGGAGGTAATGCAAAACCGCTTTCAATAAAACTGCGAATGGGTTTGACTACAATATCCGCGGATCGGCTGAATCCATTATAATTGGCGTAAAAAGGTTCGGGAATAATGATCTCATCGCCGGGATTAAAACAACACATCATCGCCATGCTGATCGCTTCGCTTCCGCCGCAGGTTATAATAATTTCGCTCGGATCGATGTTGATATTATATTCTTTATAATAATGGCATAGTTTTTTTCTATAGCTCTCTATGCCGGCGCTGGGGCTGTACTCCACAATTTTGTGATCCGCATGTCGAATGGCATCCAAAAAGGATGCGGGCGTTTCAATATCCGGCTGACCAATATTTAGATGATAAATCTTAAGCCCTCGTTTTTTTGCGGCGTCGGCATAAGGCACCAATTTGCGAATAGGCGAGGCCGGCATGGTGAGGGCTTTGTTTGAAATACTTGGCATATAAAAAATTACTCCTTATTCGTCTATGGGCATCGTGGTTCTAAAAATTCAAATTTCTATAAAAACGGCTGGTCGATCGAAGGGCTTTGCTGAGTAAAAAGCTTCGCGCCCGTTTCTGTAATATACATACAATCTTCCAATCGCACACCAAATTCGCCGGGAATGGAAATCCCGGGTTCATTGCTGAATACCATGCCGGGTTCCAGCAATGTTTTATTGCCGCGAACCAGATTGGTCCATTCGTGAAAATCGAGTCCAATGCCATGACCGGTGCGATGAGGCAAGCCGGGTAATTTGTAATCCGGACCAAAGCCGGCGTCGGTAATGACTTTTCGCGCAGCGGCATCAATACTTTCGCAAGTCACGCCCACCTTGGCGGCGGCGAGTGCTATACTTTGTGCTTTGCGCGCCAGATTCCATATATCGCGTTGACGCGGTGTCGGCTTTCCAAACACCACGGTCCGGCTAATGTCGGATTGGTAGCCTTCGATTTTGCATCCGCCATCCATGAGAATAATGTCGCCTTCTTTTAGCTTTTGCGGTTCGATACTTCCGTGTGGAAGGGCCGAAGCCGTTCCAAAATTACCGCTTGCACTGCCTTGAACTCCGAGCGCACGGAACGCGGCTTCGCAATTCGTTTCAAATTCGGCCGGCGTCATTCCTTCTTTGAGTGTTGCCACGGTGGCTTTGTACGCCGCAATCGTAATATCATTCGCTTTTTGCATCAAGGCGATTTCGGCGGGCGATTTGAACATGCGGCACCCGGCCGTCACCGGTACGGCGCTTACATATTCTATTCCGGATGTCTCACTGCGTAAACCGTCGAAAAGAAAAAACCGCATGCGCTCTTCGATTCCAATTCGGCCCGATCGAATACCCATGTCTTTAAATAATCCGGAGGCCAATTTATAAGGGCTCTCATCCTCTTCCCATGTGCGAAATTCCTTACCGAAACGGATAATCTCGCGCATGCGATCCTCTTCAAACTTCGGACAAATCCATGCGGGATCTCCTTTTGCCGGGATGATCAGTGCGATCATCCGTTCGCTCACCCATGTTTTTAGGCCTGTATAATAAAAAACACTGGATCCGGGTTCCATGAAAACGGCATCGATTTTATTTTCGATCATTAATTTTTGGGCTTTTCGAAGTCGAGCCCAGCGCTCTTCGTCGGTTATCGGGACGATTCCGTCGGTCATGGGGCGCAAATCGAACTCGATTTTTGGCCTCATGATTGGCGTGAATGAAGTCAATGACGCTCCGGCAAGACCGAGAGCAGAGGCTTTGATAAATGTTCTTCGATCCGACATACACATTCCTTTAAGGGTAATAAAAAATATTGTGCTTATCCGATTAACTCACAACGATAAAAAAATCGTTAGCGGTTCCATTATTCATCGCTTATTGTTCATTGCCCATTGACTCCGTGATCAAAATGACGTCTCTCGAAAACTTTCCGCGCGAAACGACCAGAGAATTTCCATCCGGCATCCATCGGAAATTTTCGATCAGGTTTTCTTTAAAGTTTGTATAGGGTTTCGCCGAAGAACCATCCAGAGCACATGTCCAGACATTCTCGACACCGCGCTCTTCAAAAACGTAACTTAATTCCGAATGGTTCGGTCGGTATCGGATCATATGACCGGCACCGCGTGGAAGATCAAATAATCGACTGGCAATTCCTCCCTGCAGGGGAACGCTATGAACTGAACTTGTGGGGCTCTGGTTGTCTCGATGCAGAAAAAACACGAGGGTTCCATCCTGAGAAAGAATGGGCGAACTGCCATCGATTTTTGAAATATCAACGCGATCGCCTCCGTCGGCCGGTATGGTCATAATTCTCATAGGGCCAAGAAACCATGAGGCCATCACGATCCTTTTTCCGCTCGGATCCAGAGACGGATTATAGTCCTCACCGCCCGACGTGAGCTGAGTACGCCCGCTGCCGTCTATGCCAATTCGCCATATGCTCGGTGTATCGGTTGTTTTATAGGAAGAAAATAAAAGATATTTCCCATCGGGTGTAACGGAAGAAAGCAAATCAACCGCCGGGTCCGATGTTATTTGACTTTGATTTTTGCCGGAGCTGTCAATTGTCCAGATATCGTAGTTTCCTCCGTAAGACGAGACATAGTAAATTTCCCCATTTTTTCCGACCGCCATTCCGTTTAGTCCGTCATCCTTCTGGCTGCTAATTTTCTGAGCGCTCGCGGCATTTCCATTCCTTACATAGTGAAGCTGAAAATCCAGCTCGTCCTGTGTAATGCATAGACTTTTTCCATCGGCGGTTACATTCGACGAATTGTATGCGTTCGCATCGTTGGTGATACGGCTTACTTCCCCGGAAAAATTTGAAACATAATAAATTTGTGAACGGTCCGATCCTCGTTCATCGCCACGCACGATTATCCCAGCCCCGGACGACAGCCATTCCACACCGCTAATGAAGGCCCAGATTTTTTCCGTGATCCGTTTTTCCTTACCGGTCAAGATATTCACGGCGAGCAATTCGGCATGATAACCGCCCTTCCAAGTTCCAAGACCTGATGCAATAGTTGATCCATCCGGTGACCACGATGGGCTGCCAAGAAACCAAGTCTCACCCTTATGCGACGAAAGAACTTTCTCTCCCGATCCGTCCGTATTGGCGATCATGATGGCAAATTCTCCGGTGCCGATCATTTCTCTGAAGAAAGTGAATTGTTTCCCGTCCGGCGATACAGAGACTTTAGATTGTACATCCGAAAGAATTTTGACGGAGGCGCCGCCGAGCACCGGAATTCGATACAGTACAGGAATCACAGATTTTTCGGAAGCCTGAGTGTAATAGATGAAATTGCCATCCGGTGAGAATGTCAGATTTTCAGGGCTTGCAGTCTGCGGGGTTACGATTTGAATCGTGCTGGAAGTCGCAATCTGCCGGACCCAAAGAGATCCTTTTCCGGAATCTTCTTCGGCGTAGCATATGTATCGGCTGTCCGGAGAGATCGCCGCTTCCATCGCCTTGCCGCTGGACGTGACACGTGTGAATTTAGATTTGAGAAAGGGGGGCTTGCTTCTTTTTTTGATGAGGAGGAAGGCGCCCGCAATCAGAAGCAAAAGAACGAGGCTGATGCTTCCAATCCATACCATTCGATTTCGTTTGCGAGGATTTTTTTGTGATTGGGGAGATTCGGAGTCCATTTCGTCATGGTGATCCGAAATGTGAACACTTCCGGTTGGCCGAACAACCCGCGTTGATTCTTTTCTCAAGCGTCTGAGATCAATGGTCATATCCTTGACGGTCTGATATCTTTCCTCGGGATCTTTTTCAAGCGCACGATTAAGGATATGAAGTAATTCAGAGGAAATATCTTCGCGAAATTTTTGTATCGGCTGCGGTTCTTCATTCATGATCGAATACATCATAGCGGCTTCGTGCTCGCCGCGGAAAGGCGTATGCCCGGTCAGCATTTCATACAATACAACACCGAAAGAAAAGATATCTGCCCGCGCGTCGATTTCGCCTCCCTGAATCTGTTCCGGCGCCATATACGCCAGCGTGCCCGTGGTGCTGGAAGATTTTGTCAATTTTACGGAGCCGCGTAATTTGGCAAGCCCGAAATCCATCACTTTAATTTGATTCTTGGAATTGACCATGATATTCTCGGACTTCACATCGCGATGCACGATTCCTTGCGCATGCGCTTCTTGCAAGGCTTCGCCGATCTGAATGCCGTAACCGATGGCGTCTGTGATCTTGTGCGCGGAGTCCGAAAATTTCTGTTTCAGCGTAACGCCGTCGATATACTCCATTGCGATGAATTGCTGCTCATTCGTTTCGGCGATATCGTAGATCGTGCATACATTCGGATGATTGAGTACGGCGGCAGCCTTGGCTTCCTGCAGAAAACGCGCCCGTTCGGTGTCGTTGGAAGCGACATAATGGGGGAGAAATTTTAACGCGACAATGCGATCGAGTTTTGTGTCCTGGGCTTTGTACACAACGCCCATGCCGCCTTCACCGAGTTTGTCGATTATTTTGTAGTAGGAAACCGTTGTTCCGATCATAATGAACCTAATCCTGTTTGTGGGCACAGGCTTCAGCCTGCGGTTAAATAAGCCAATCGGTTACAATTCCTACGTGCAATCGATTGTTATTCGACGTCAGATACCCCATTCATCAACTTGCAGTATTAAAGTTCCTCCAGTTCCGCCAAGCTCATTCACTTTTACAAAGTATGTCTTATTCTGACATGAATGAAATATCTCTTCATCATTCGTACCGGAAGAGTAGTCAGCGGAATCGAGCAGAGCCTCAAATGACCCATCGTCGTAGAGCTCAACACCACAATCGCTCCCCAATCCTTTGATCTCAATTCGATAATAGCCTCCGGGAGAATCAAAATTGAAATACTGAGAACTATTGGCGCTTATGGTCCCTGAGTAAGGTGTGCCAATGGTTATAGAAATAGGATTATGGAGAGTACCACTCTCATCATCATTCTCTTTTGAGCAGCCACTTATCGCTGCGAATATGAGGATATTAATAAAAACGTGCTTCACAGGAACCTCCTAAGTTAATTAAACATTTCGGCTGCCACGCTACTATAACTAATGATTATCGATTAATAATTTCAAGAAACCGCTTATTGCCGCGCAGCGATTTCCACGTCGGGTCGGTCTTGTACCAAACGGCGGAATTTTCAGAAGGAATGGACAGAAGCCGTTCAAGTATATCGATGGCCTTTTCCTGTTCGCCACGAATCGGTCGAGTTTCGTATCTTGCGCTTTATACACGACACTCATACCGCCTTCCCCGAGTTTTTCAAGAATTTTGTAATGAGAGATTGTTTTTCCGATCATGAGTCCAATACCTTGGTAAAAGTTTCTGTGCTTGCTCCGAGCTCTACGATGGTTCCGATCATAAGAAAATTTTCATTTTAATCATTGTTCATTCTCTTCATTGTTCATCGTTGACTAAAGTGTGTGTCCCGTGATAATTTCATAATTTTCGACGGTCATGTCATCTCCGGTTGCAATTTTTTGCGAGGACCCGAGATCCATCTTCCACTGGACTAATTCCGACAACGTGTGTTTAAGCTTCAATAGTAATTGTTGAGACACGCCGGTCTTTTCATAGGCCTCGGCATCGTGCAAGGAATCCCAGATCGTACACGACAAAAACGTGTTGGCTTCGTTGACATTGGATGTAAGAAATGCAAACCGACACCCTTTCTGCAGATATAATTCCGGCAGGACTTCTTTATTATACACATCGATGAATTCCTGCTTCTTGGTGGGATTAGCTTTCAGGGAAACAAGGCGAACGTGCATGGCGGCCAGAGCCTCCTTCGTGGGTTCGCGCTCCAAACCGGCTACCGTCGTAAGCATGGATTCCCTCGCCGTTTCGATGACCGGTTTATATTCCAGCGTTTGATCCTGATTAAGTTGGATGGCCCATTCCGACGATTCTGCCATCCACGGGAGAAGCAGATCCGCGAATACCTGAAATTGTCCGCTTTGGCGATACACGTCCACAGCTTCACGGCTCGACCATAACGTCATGGAGATATATTCGTCGCGTTTCTTGACATTTTCATTTCGAATCACCGATGCGAATACACAGCCTGGAACTTTTCGAAGTACCGGCAGGATTTTCGTGTCATAGATCGCCTGAAGCTCTTCGGGCCTTTCCGACTTCATACGCCGGTGAACAAATCGCATGTACATAAACTTATCCTTTCAGATTAGTCTACTAATGTTTGCACGCAAGGTAACCTTATGGCTAAAGCTTTTTGACGACGACGATGGTCATGTCGTCGGCCTGCGGCATGGTCGCCGCATGATTCTCAACGTCTTTTATAAGATGATCAATTATTGCGTTTGCCGATTTCTCTCGATGTTTGACGATGACGGTTTTAATTTTCTCCTCACCAAAAGGTTCATCGGCAGTATTCCACGCCTCCGCAATACCGTCGGAATAAATCAGGAGTATGTCGCCGGTCTTGAGCTCGACGACCGCTTCCTCATACGCAAATGGGGAAAACATTCCCACGGGAATACCGCCGCATTTGAGCGCCTCGCACGCAGAACCGGAAAATAATAGAGGAAAGTCTTGTCCCGCATTGCAGTAGGTAATGCAGTTCTGAATCGGATCCAATATTCCATAAAACAGTGTTGCAAATTTTCCTTCGCTGATGCTTTGGCAAACGAGTTCATTCATCCCCGCGATCGAATTTTGCGGCGTCGTATGCATTTTGGCCTGGGAACGCACATTCGCCTGAATATGCGCCATCAGAAGCGCTGCGGGCATTCCTTTTCCGGAAACGTCCCCGAGACTGATGCCGAGCCGGCCATTCGGCAATTGAATAAAATCAAAAAAATCTCCACCGACGGATTTAGCGGGAATCGTGCGCGCAGCAATTTCATAACCCCCTATGACCGGCGCTGATTTCGGAAGCAGATCCAGCTGGATCGATGAAGCGAGCCGCATTTCTTCCTGCACGCGAAAGAGCGATTTCTCCTGTTCATACAATCGCGCATTTTCGACAATTTGTGCAGATTGAGAGGCCATGATCGCAAGGAGCCTTTGATCGTCGTTGTTAAATTGCGCTTTGTCTTTTTTGTTAAAGACGCTGAGGATGCCGAGCAAACTCGCTTTGACCATCAGGGGGACGCTCATAATATTCCAGATGCCTTCATCCCACAAAATGCCGCGGAACCGGTCGTCCGATCTGGGGTCATTGATGACCAAGGGCTTTTTATTGAGTTCCATCCAGCCGAGTAGATTTTGATGGAAGTGATACCGCGGATGTTCCGTCGAACTGACCATGCTTCGGACGAGTGTCTTCATGGAGTGGCTGCTGTCTTGGTCGAGCAATGTAATGACACCTTGTTCGGCATGCACGGCGCGCAGTGATTTGTGAATAATAGACTGCATGATGTCCTGCGAATCGTTGGAGGCGCCGATCGCGCGCGCCAGATCATTAAGAATGGACAGTTCCTCGACGGCGCGTTTCAACCGCTGATTTTCCTCGACGAGGCTTGCAATAGATGGGGACGCCGAACTGATGTCCATACGAACCAAGAATTTTAATTAAAGGAAAGTGAAGTCCGATTCCGGTAAAGAATTCAATTTCATGTGAGCGCCCTCGCAATTCTGCGAGGACTTTTCAATGCATCCCATTGTGCACCGATTTATGTATGTCGAAAGGTAGGGCATTATCAAATATGCGGCAATACTTTTTTGAAACTGAGGGTGGCTATAGTTTTGATGCTACTTCCGTATGAAAGGCTTAAGCAGCTCCGCGTAAATTGTCGTGTACTTGTTCTTCGCTTCTGGCTTGACATGATCCGGACTGTCTCCAATATCGTCATCCGAGATCGTCACGAGGTGATCAATAAGACGTATTCCTGTTGAAGAAATAACTCTATTTGCATCAGATACGTAATCTTTTGATTGAGCTGCAACGACTTTTGATAGGGGGCCGTGAACGTAGATCAAATCAATGTGATTCGCCTCGCAAAAACTGACCATTCGACGTAAAAATTGGATTTGACCCGGTTCAATCCAAGAGAATTGCAAAGGTTTATGTTCCTTTTCTGGTGGATCACTCTCATGAGTATGCTGTCTAACGTAGTCATTGATTATCAGTGAGTTATTTGGGCGCTCGGCTCCGAGTAATATTTTGACGTTAGAAAGCATTCGCTCACCTATGTCCAATAAAGGCCAAAGCGTAAGAAGTTCTTCTTGAATTGGCAACTCTCTAATATCATTCCAGCTGCTGATGGTATAGGCATAACCTTTATACGCGCTTGGTCTGGTTAAGACATCAAGAGTCTGGACTAAAACAACGGTTTTTATTTCAGGGTGGCTCGAATAGCACTTCTTTAACATGTTATAGCTTCCGGCAAATCCATAGGAGCCTGTTAAAGCTAAATTAACGGATGGCGATGAGGAGAGTTGGGAATAGTATTGAGCGTCAATAGAATTCCCCAATGAACTATCCCCAATGAAAAGAGTCTTTATAAGTTCCGATGTCTTTATTTTTTCAACCTGAAATCTGTATAGAACATCATTCGCGGTTGTCGGGTCGGGCACAATGCGATAGACAAAAATTAATGCGCCAATGAATATCAAGAGTAAGCTAGCGGCGAAAATCAAACTGCGTTTTAGAAATAAATGCATACCGGTTGGCGACTAAAATTGAAAATAAATAAAATCTTGTTGCGGAGCGCCAAATAAATATAAGGCAGAAACTATGGCGTAATAAGTCGTCCATCGAATCGGCATTGAGGCGCCGGAAAACTCTAACGCATGCTGTTTTTCTCGTTGAATCCACTCAAGCATCAAGAGTACGAGTATGAATACTAGAGTAGAAGTTCTTGGCAGAAGAGAATGTGAGGACTCCACTCGGGCGAACATTCGGTATAAATAATCCATGGCTTGAGAAACACTTTGTGCGCGAAAAAAAATCCATGCAACAACGGTGAGACAAAATGTTAATAAAATTTGAAGTGCCTCCTGGAGACTTGGGATCAAACGCCCTTGCGAAACGTGGTCCATATTTTGCCGGTTTCTATTGAGAAACATTACCGGCAGAAAGTACAGTGCGTTTAGTACGCCCCAGCTTATAAACGTCCAATTTGCGCCATGCCAAAAGCCACTTGTTATAAATAGAATCAAAATATTTCTTGATCTAAATAGAACATCTCCCCTGTTTCCGCCGAGAGGAATATAGACATAGTCGCGAAACCAAGTAGATAACGATATGTGCCACCTTCTCCAAAACTCCGCAATGTCTCTCGAAAAATAGGGAAAAGCAAAATTGCGCATCAGGCCAAATCCAAATAGCCGAGCGGAACCAATGGCGATATCAGAATATCCTGAAAAGTCACAATAGATTTGAAATGCAAAAAGAACAGCTCCCAAGAGTAGTGTTCCCCCGGAATAGTTGGTGTAGTTTGCAAAACAATCGTTAACAAATAGAGCGCAATTATCGGCAATCACAATTTTCTTGAATAATCCCCATAGAATTTGTCGCATCCCGTCAACCGCCTTTGCATGATCAAATTCTCTCTTTCTGTAGAATTGCGGCAAGAGGTTGGTTGCTCGCTCGATCGGGCCCGCTACCAACTGAGGGAAAAAACTGACAAATGTTAAGAACGCAACAAGATCCTTTGTGGGTTCCAGTTTGCGCCGGTAGATGTCTATTCCATAACTGAGTGACTGAAATGTATAAAAACTGATCCCGACCGGCAAAACGATCGATAAGCCGGTAATTTGAATAGGCCTTCCCAGAAAGGTAAAGGCGTCTTGGAAGTTCTTAATAAAGAAGTTGTAATACTTAAAAAACCCTAACAATCCTATGTTCAGAATGATGCTTACACCGAGTAGGAGTTTTCTTTTGTACTGGGCATTTTGATAGGACAAGGCGATACCTACGATGTAGTCAACCATGGCACTAAATACGAGAAGAGAAAGAAACCTCCAATCCCACCATCCATAAAACAAGAAACTTGCGATTAGAAGAAGCGAATTCTGAATTTTTAAAGAATTATTGAATACAAACCAATAAAGGAAAAATACTATTGGTAAAAATATTGCAAATTCAACCGAATTGAACAGCATATGCTTTTAGAATTTAGTTTTCTTAAGAATCTGCACTGCTTAGTTACCTTACGCCCTCGTCATGCGTTTATACTTGATGCGATGCGGACGCTCCGCGTCAATGCCCATGCGTTCTTTATAATTTTCATAATACTGGGTGTAATTACCATCGTACCAGATCACCTGACTTTCACCTTCGAACGCGAGAATGTGCGTTGCGATGCGATCCAAAAACCAGCGATCGTGGGAAATAATCACGGCGCAACCGGCGAATTCTTGTAAGGCTTCTTCAAGTGCACGAAGTGTATTCACGTCTAGGTCATTTGTCGGTTCATCCAGAAGCAGTACATTGCCGCCGTCCTTCAACATTTTGGCAAGATGGACTCGATTGCGTTCGCCGCCGGAAATCATGCTCGTTTTCTTTTGCTGATCCTGACCCGAGAAATTAAATCGCGCGACATAGGCTCTGGAATTGACTTCGCGGTTCCCGAGCATGAGGATTTCTTCGCCGCCGGAAATTTCTTCCCAAATAGTTTTTTTCGGGTCCAGCGGACGATTTTGATCAATGTATCCCAGCTTGACCGTCTCTCCGATTTTGAAACTGCCGACATCGGGTTTTTCTGAACCGATGATCATTTTGAAAAGAGTTGTTTTTCCGGCGCCATTCGGTCCTACGATACCTATGATGCCGCCCGGCGGCAAAGAAAATTCCAGATTTTCATACAGCACGCGGTCGCCAAAACCCTTCGTAACGCCCTTCGCTTCGATCACGAGATTACCAAGACGCGGTCCCGGCGGAATAAAAATTTCAATATCTTCATTACGTTTTTCCCCTTGTTCTGAAACCATTTTTTCATACGCCGAGATGCGGGCTTTGCTTTTTGCATGACGGCCTTTCGGATTCATCCGCACCCATGCCAGTTCCTCCGCCAATGCTTTTTGGCGTTTTGATTCATGTTTTTCTTCGAGCGCAAGACGCTGTCCTTTTTGTTCGAGCCAGGACGTGTAATTTCCTTCAAAAGGAATTCCCTCGCCGCGATCAAGTTCTAAAATCCAGCCCGCAACATTGTCCAAAAAATAGCGATCGTGGGTGACGGCAATGACCGTACCTTCGTATTGCGCAAGATGCAATTCCAACCAATGCACGGATTCTGCGTCAAGATGATTTGTCGGTTCGTCCAGCAAAAGCACGTCGGGCTTTTGGAGCAGAAGGCGACACAAAGCGACACGCCGGCGCTCTCCACCCGATAAAGTTTTCACGGATGTTTCGCCGTCCGGACAGCGAAGCGCATCCATCGCCATATCGAGGCGGCTGTCAAGATCCCATGCGTTTTTGTGTTCAATTTCTTCCTGCAGTTTCCCCTGCTTGTCGAGAAGCACATCAAAATCGGCATTGGGGTCGGCCATCTGTTCCGCAATTTTTTCATATTCACGAAGCAAATTCACGGTGTCTGCAACGGCCTCTTCCACGCATTGCTTTACCGTTTTTTCCGGATCCAGTTCCGGCTCTTGCGCGAGATAGCCGAAGGTGATGTTTTTTTCGGACGTGATTTTTCCGATGTAGTCCTGATCGAGTCCGGCCACGATCCGAAGGAGTGTGCTTTTTCCGGCACCATTGAGTCCGAGTACGCCGATTTTAGCGCCGTAGAAAAACGACAGATAAATGTCTTTTAAAACTTGTTTATTGGGCTTGTGAATTTTCCCCACGCCCACCATTGAAAAAATAATTTTGTTATCCGCCATACCATTCCTTCTGATTTTTTTGATTTTTAAATCGCGGGCAAATTAG
>JANNSF010000103.1:0-6718 GCA_031402315.1 bacterium
CACATCGTCATGAATGCCGACCGTGAAATGATTTTTCGGAGTGTCTTTACGCAATTCATCAAAAACCGCTTTGACCATGCCGGGTGTAAATTCTTTGGATGAAAGACCATATCGGCCACCGATCAAGCGCGGCATTTTGAAAGGTAGCTTGCCTTCAACAAAAAATTCGGTGAGCGCTGTAATGACATCCTGATAGAGAGGTTCGCCGCTACTGCCCGGCTCCTTTGTACGGTCTAGAATGGCTATGGAGCGCACGCTTACTGGAATCGCAGCGATTAAGTCTTCTGCAGAAAATGGGCGGTAAAGATGGATTTTAACGACGCCGACTTTTTCATTTTGGTTTATTAGAGCATCGACTGTTTCTTCGGTTGTGCATGCGCCGGAGCCCATCATCACAATCACACGTTCGGCATCCTTCGCGCCGTAATAGTCAAACAAGTGATACGCACGGCCCGTCAGTTTGGCAAAACGATCCATCGTCGCTTGCACGATAGACGGGCATTTCATGTAAAAGGGATTCGACGCCTCTCGGCCCTGAAAAAACACGTCGGGATTTTGTGCCGAACCACGCATGACGGGATGTTCCGGTGTGAGACCCCGCTCGCGGTGGGCGCGAATGAGTTCGTCATCGATCATCGCAAAAAGATCCGCGTCGGTGAGTTGTTCGATTTTCATCACTTCGTGAGAGGTGCGGAATCCGTCAAAAAAATGAATAAACGGAATCCGCGTCGCAAGCGTTGCGGCGTGTGCGATCAGCGCAAAGTCCATGACTTCCTGGACGGAATTGGAGCAAAGCTGACCCCATCCGGTTGCCCGAACGGCCATGACATCGGAGTGGTCGCCGAATATCGAAAGCGCCTGCGAAGCGACCGACCGCGCTGCCACGTGAAAAACAGTGGACGTAAGTTCGCCGGCGATTTTATACATATTGGGAATCATCAGTAGAAGCCCCTGCGACGACGTGAAGGTCGTGGTGAGAGATCCCGTCTGAAGCGCACCGTGCACGGCTCCGGCGGCTCCGCCCTCACTTTGCATTTCCATCACCAAAGGCACGGTTCCCCACAGATTCGGTTTGCCTTTCGCAGACCATTCATCGGCCCATTCGCCCATGGCTGAGGATGGTGTGATGGGATAAATCGCAATAACTTCGGAAAGTTTATGGGCAATAAAAGCAGCAGCCTCATTGCCATCGAGAGTCACCATGGGTCGTTTTATATCGGACATAATTGCCTTTTGGGTTTAGTAGCCGTGTAAGGCTCTGAACTATGGTATTATATAACCCGAAAAATAGGAATGACGCCCATCACTCTGAAACATGACATTTGTTGGTAAGAGCTTTGGGTTCAGGAAGAAGCGATCATCGGCTGATAGTTGCCAATTGACTGTGAATTCAAGGATTCTTATGAAGGAAAAAAAATTCTCTTAATTTGATGGTGATATTCAGAGATATTTTATGATATTCGTGGGCAGCAACAAGGATGAAAAATATGAAAATGGGTTTTGTGTTAATATTCTTCTGGATGGTCTCCTGTGGACCCAGAAAAGAAGCCAGCGTTTCGCGGCTTTCAGATGGCGTGTCCAACACTGTGCCGGTGGTTCTTAATTCTTTTACCGGAAAACGAGATGCCTATAATGCTTTGGCGGAGATGACATTCATTGATTCAATATCCATGAGTCCGCTCGTGATTCGCTTTAAGCTTGCGCCCGGAGTTCCGACGCGATTTATAAGCGGGGACTATTCATGGCAAAATTTTGCGGGCGAAGTCACTTGTACAGCCATTGATTTTATGGGCGGCCAGGGGGGCTTGCCAAGTGTGGCCGGAACTTTCTCATTCACGACAGCCGATGAAACAACGTATATCGTTTATCTGCCCACAACCGAGATGGTGGCTCCAAAGTAGTTGCGCGAGGATTTTCAAAGACACGGGGATGACCGCTACAGGGCAATTACCATACAAGAACGAGTTGAAAGGATTTCAATTTCCCTTGACTTCAATAACCGCGAGAACGACCTTTATCCGGCTTATGTGACAGGAAAAAATACTACGGAGTAAACCGGAATAGAATTCCCAGAGAAATAAGTCAAAGGAGGATACATGTCTATAAGGCCCGTTAAAAGAATAGTAGAAGCGACGCCCACAATGGAAGGAGCGGGAGTTCGGCTTCGCCGGGCGTTTGGATTTGGCACAACGGATGAATTCGATCCATTTCTTCTTTTTGATGATTTTCGCAATGAAAGCCCGCAAGATTACCTCAAAGGTTTTCCGTGGCATCCGCACCGCGGAATTGAAACGATAACGTACGTTCTGAAAGGCACGGTGGATCACGGCGACAGTCTTGGAAATACCGGCACACTGGGCGCCGGAGATGTGCAGTGGATGACGGCGGGCAGCGGAATTCTTCACCAGGAAATGCCGCAAGGCGATCCGCAAGGAAAGATGCATGGGTTCCAGCTGTGGGCCAATCTACCATCGTCGCTAAAGATGACTAAACCCCGTTATCAAGATGTGGTTTCTGCCAATATTCCGGAAGTCACCGACCATGACGGAACTATGATTCGAATTATATGCGGAGATTTCTGGGGTAAAAACGGACCGGTTGATGGCATCGCTGCCGAGCCTCGCTATCTGGACGTTTCCGTACCACCGGGTCGGAAAAAAAAGCTTAAAGTCGAAACACACAATCACGCATTCGCCTACATATTTGAAGGCTCCGGAGTTTTTCGTGATGCCTCGCAACCTATGGATGTCAAAACAGAGATTGTTGGCGGTGAGATGCAGATGTCTGGAAATCGTTCGCTTATCGTATTTGACAGTGGTGACGAAGTCGTTGTTCAGGCCGGTGAAAAAGGAATACGTTTTCTGCTGGTGTCCGGAAAGCCGCTTGAAGAACCGGTCGCCTGGTATGGACCAATTGTGATGAATACGCAAAAAGAACTGCAGAAAGCCATGGCCGAGCTTCGGGATGGAACTTTTATCAAGGCACGATAAATGAAGCAACTATTGATTTTTCTTTTAATCGTTGGAATTTCCTGTTCATCTGCGAAACCGGATAAGAATTACGCCATTGCTATTCATGGAGGTGCCGGAACTATTTCAAAAGACATGCCGGACTCTATTCGAATAAAGTATGAAAAATCGCTCAGAGCCGCTCTCGATATGGGAACGAACATTCTTAAAAACGGCGGCCGAAGTCTCGATGCCGTTATGTCCGTAATCGTCTATCTGGAAAATGACCCCTTGTTCAATGCAGGTAAGGGCGCGGTCTATACAGCCGAAGGGACGCATGAATTGGACGCTTCGATCATGGACGGTAAGACTTACGCGTGCGGCGCCATCACAGGGGTTACGACGGTTAAGAATCCCATTTTACTGGCGTACGATGTGATGATGAAATCAAAACATGTTTTGTTTGCCGGGCCGGGTGCGGAAAAATTTGCGGATAAGGTCGGTGCACCGCGCGTGCCGAATACGTACTTTGATACTGAGAATCGTTTTGAGCAATGGAACAAGTCAAAAAAAGGAACCGTAGGGTGCGTCGCACTTGATCAAGAGGGTAATCTGGCTGCCGGAACTTCGACCGGTGGTATGATGAATAAAGAATTTGGCCGCGTCGGCGATGCTCCTATTATTGGTGCAGGAACGTATGCGGATAACTTGTCGTGCGCCGTATCAGCAACGGGATCGGGTGAAGAGTTTATTCGTCATGGCGTTGCAAAAACTATTTCTGATATTATGAAGTATGGAAAGAAGTCTCTCAAGGAAGCGGGGGAGTCTGTTATATTTCAAATATTAAAAACCGGCGATGGCGGAATTATATCAGTCGATAAAGATGGAAACATCGCCATGCCGTTTAACAGTCTGGGTATGTACCGTGCGGCGGCCAATTCAAAAGGTTTTGAAACGATCAAGATTTGGGAATAGTACCTAACGCTTTGAGGAATCCCCTTTTTTTCTGAAGTCATTAACCGTTCGTATGATCTCATCGCAAGACACCGGCTTTGGAATAATCTTATGAACTCCCGCTTGGTTGGCTTTATCCTGATCGAGTTGTGTGCCCCATCCGGTAATCATCACGATATGAGTGGAGGGTGAACGCCTCTTGATTTCCTGAGAAACTTCCCAGCCCGACATTCCCGGCATTCCAAGGTCCGTAAATACAATATCAAAGAATGATTCTTCAAGCATACGAAGCGCTTCGGGACCTGAGGATGCCTGCGATACTTTATGGTCCTGTATTTCCAGCATTTCGACCAACGTAGTACGCACCGCTTCGTCGTCGTCGATCACCAGCACCGAGTACGGATGTAAGCTATCCGTCGTTTCTCGGGTTTCTTGGTCCGGTGCAATCTGCTGGACGTAGAGCGCGGCCATGATACGAACAAAAAATACAGTTCCTTTACCTTCTTCACTCTCAAAATAAATCTGACCCCGATGACGCTGTACAATTCCAAACGCCGTACTCATGCCAAGACCGCTGCCCTGCTGATGCTTAGTCGTAAAAAAGGGATCAAAAACTTTGGATTGGATTTCCGATGGAATACCGATTCCTGTATCACGGAATTCGGCGGTCACCCACATCGTATTATCGATTTGTTCGGTGTAGGTTTTGATGGTCAGTGTACCGCCACGGGGCATTGAATCAAAGGCATTGAACAGAATATTAATAAATACATCTTTGAGGTCGGAGGAACTCCCGGATATCCATGGTACATCTCCGAATTGCTTATCAATGGCTATTGAAATGCCTTTACTTTCAGAATCATCTTTCCATCGCGTTTTTGTAAGGTCAATGACTTCATTGAGCAGGTCCTGGATCGCCAGGGATTCAAATTGTTCGTCCTGCCGAATGCGGGTGTAATCCTGCATTCGCTTGATGGTTGCCGAGCCTTTAAGTGCGGATTTAATAATCATCTGCAGATCGTTGGCGAGCTTAGGTTCAAGAATACGTTGCGTTAGAATCTGCGAGCGTCCCAGAATAACCGCCAGAATGTTATTAAAATCGTGAGCGACGCCGCTGGTGATCACTCCCAGCGAACGCAACCGCTCGGATTGTACAAGTTGATCCTGGGCATTTTTTAATTCAAACGTACGTTCTTCCACCATACGCTCTAAATGAATCTGATAATCAAGTATTTTTTGCTGAAGTTTTGCCCTTTCCAGCGCCCGGCGTAGACGAATTGTAAATTCATCGCGTTCGCGGTCTCCACTGGCTTTAAAAATATAGTCTTCCGCGCCTTCTTTAAGGGCCTGTATTGCCGATTCCCGGTCGCCGAACGCCGTCATGATGACGACAGGCATTCTCGGATGGCGCGACTTCGCAATGCGCAATAGGCCCAGGCCATCCAGATCGGGCATGATGAGATCGCACAAAAGCAGGTCGTATGTTTTTGATTCGAGCCAGGCCTTGGCGGTCAAGGGCTCATGTGTACTTTCGACTTCGAGCCCTTCTTTTTTAAGGAGCGTGGCGACCGCAAAGAGTTGAACCTTGCTGTCGTCAACGATCAAAATGCGTTCCGGTGATTTTTCATTTTCGCCCATTTCAAAATGTATGAAAAGGCAGGCCAAAGATAAAGCATGATTCGGACAATTTTTTGGTGCCGTTGGATCATGCGGCCTTCCGGGAATTTGATATTAAGAATGCACCGATAAGAAAATGTAACACGAAAGCAGAAGATTCTTTGCTTTTTCATTGTGGACATCTATATTTGGGCGCTAATCTTTTTGACATCAATTGAGCAAGAATGAGATTTCTCCGGAGGTCCGATGAATTCCGAAAAAAAGTTCCAAAAGCTGCACGCCAGCATTCTAATCGCCGACATACGAAATTTTACGCCGAACTTGAAGGACAGTGAGAGTTCTGCATCGACGCACCTCTATTTTTGCCAATTTTTGGCAAATTTTTATGAAGCGTGTTCGTCGACCTGTTCCCTCGCGTGTGATCCCGATGAGCGTCATCTGCTCTACCTCAACAGTACCGGCGACGGGATATTGAGCGTTTTTCTGTCTCCCCGACGTCATTTCGCCGATGCCTATCTCGCCGGAATACTTCTCTATAATAAGCTCCCGGGTCTCATTGATTCGTATAACAAGCATAAACACAAACGTGTTCCGGATGTGTCCTTTGGTATCGGGATTGACACTGGTACAGTGTGGCGTGTTACCTCATCCGAAAATAGCACGACCGGAAAGCCGTTTATTGAAACCTACATTGGTAACTGTATTAATATAGCCGCGCGGGTAGAGGCGGTGACCAAGGAACATGATCGCACGAATCTTATTGTTTCGGAAAATACCTATCAGGAATTGTGCCGGTTCCTTTTTAAGACCGATTACCATGAGCTGATGATAAATGCAACGGACGATGCTCTTACAGGTTCAAAAAAGAAGAGCATCTGGGATCAAATGAATAAATTGGATGAAAATTTATTATTGCGATTTATCAGTGCATACAACCTTCGAGGCGTGTCAGAGCCTGTTCGTTTGTATCGCTTGTCGCCGACACTCGCTTCCCCGGATCGCAAAGAGTGCCAAAAGCTACTCAAAGATTTGACGGTTGATCCTGTGCATCTACGGGCCGTGAAGAGTGCGATTGAATAGATTGGAAAAGTAATGATTGCCTGACAAGGCAGCGAGCGGGTTGTGGCGGTCTACTTCTTGAAAGTGATTGGAAGTGTAATAGCTACTTTTACAGCCTTACCCTTGAATTTCGCGGGTTC
>JANNSF010000104.1:0-5779 GCA_031402315.1 bacterium
GGCGATGCCGGTCATTGCCAGCTTGAAGCGCACGATCACGTCGTTGGCCAGCAGCGAGGTGTCGGTCCACTCGGCCTCGCCGACCTTGAAGTCCAGCCGCTTGATGACGAACTGGCCGCTGGCTGTGCTGGTGGTGCCGGCTTGCGTCACGGTGACGGGCACGACCACGTCGCGCACCTGGCCCTTGATGCTCAGCTTGCCGGTGACCTGGGAGGGCGTGATTCAAGATACGGCTTCGACGGCCACGCTCGCAGCAATATTATCCGCGCGCGAAAAAATTTCAAATTTTGAAATCAATAATTCCGGAGTTGGTCACTCGACGTATCGCGTTTACTGTTCGAAAGAAACCCATTCATCGATTGAAAAAGCGGTAAAGATTGCCGGACTTGGAAAAAAGAATCTCGTGAAGATTGATACCGACGAAAAGTTTCGTCTTGTGCCCGAGGCATTAGCCCGGGCTGTAGAAAAAGATATTAAAGACGGATTGAAACCCATGTGCATTGTCGCCGCGATCGGGACAACGAGCTGTACGGCGATTGATCCATTAAGGGAGATTTCAGAAATCGCGATGCGGTATGGAATCTGGCTTCATGTCGATGCGGCGTTTGCAGGAACGGCGGCTCTTTTGCCGGAATTTCAATGGATGCTGGATGGCATCGATTCCGCCGACAGTTTTGTTTTCAATCCCCACAAGTGGATGTTTACGAATTTCGATTGTTCCTGCTATTTTGTTAAGGACAAGGACGCCCTCGTTAAGACATTTGAGATTTTGCCGGAATATCTAAAAACCGCAACGCACGGTCGCGTGAATAATTATTGCGACTGGGGGGTTCCTCTCGGCAGAAGATTCCGCGCGCTCAAGCTCTGGTTTGTCATTCGCAATTTTGGCGTCGAAGGGCTGCAAAAAAAAATACGTTTTCATATTCTTCTTGCGAAAAACCTGGAGAAAAAAATTCAGAATCATTCGGAATTTGAATTGCTTGCCCCGAGAACCGTCAATTTATTATGTTTTCGCTTTCGCCCGGAAGATATCTCGGATGAAAAACGTCTCGATGCTATTAATGAGTCGCTTATTCGACAACTTAATGCGTCCGGGAAAATGTATCTTACACACACACGTCTCAATGGGAAATACACAATACGCATGAGTATCGGTCAAACCAATGTCGAAGCGCGGCATGTGGAGGAGGCCTGGCTGCGGATTCAACAATGTGCCGAAGATTTGAAAAATAATTTGTAATGAAACCTAAAGGAAAAAATGCCAAAATTTGAACACCACATTTTTATTTGCCAAAATACGCGTGAGCCCGGACACGCCCGCGGATCGTGCAACACCGACGGGCAAAGTAAATTGCTCAAACTCTTTAAAGACGCGCTCAAAAAATACAATCTTGGTGCGCAGGTGCGCTCGAATAAATCCGGATGTCTGGATCAATGCGAACATGGCCCGACGGTTGTGATATATCCAAAAGCCATCTGGTATGGCGCCGTCAAAGATGAAGATGTGGAGGAAATTGTTTCGGAGTTATCTCAGGGCCGTGCTTTGGATCGCTTGGTGATGAAAGATGCGTGTATCAATACGCCATCCTGCGAGCACCGTCAGCCGGCAAAATAGAAGAGTATCACACACCAATCGAGGCACCATGATTAGACTATTTGTTGTTTTAGCACTCCTTTCCTCTTGTGGTACACCGACCATAAAACAAAAGGACGTGGAGCGAATTCTCAAAGTGCTGAGCGCTGATTCTTTGGAGGGAAGAAAGAGTTTCACAACGGGCATCGATAAAGCTGCTCTTTTTCTTCAATCTGAGTTTTTCCGGATAGGCCTAAAACCACTTGACACACTGAAATCATTTTACCAAACGTTTACCGTTTATAGCCCAGTTCAAATAAAGACGGTCATCGTTCTTGATGGCAAAACTATGAAGGAGGATCAAGGCTTCGTATTAAGTCCCTTTCGCCATTCCATTTGGACCGAGCGATCAGCGATCAGGCGATGTAATGTAAATACAGAAAATGATCTTAGAGAATCTTTTGATTTGTTGGACAATGAAGAAAATATAATTCTATTTATTCATCCAAAATTTTCTTCTGCGTTTAATGGCATAAGAAGATACTTCGTTAGAAATAGTAATTTTCCGACGCTTGACGCCGGATCGATCAAGATTGTCGTTTTGACGGACGAGGTTCCAAAAAATTTTCAGATCATCGACGAACGGTCCTTTTTTGAAAAGAAACTAGCCAATATCGTTGGCCAAATTCCGGGTCGTCGGGTGGAGGAGAGAGTCCTTTTCTCGGCTCATTATGATCATCTGGGAATAATAAAGACAATCGATGGCGACTCCATCGCGAATGGAGCGGACGATGACGCATCCGGCACAACGGCGGTCGTCGTTCTTGCCGATTATTTTGCTCAGGGCGGCATGCCCGAACGCACACTTGTTTTCTCACTTTTTACGGCAGAAGAAATTGGCGGGTATGGATCGCAATATTTTTCCACGCATACCGATCCGGAAAAAATTGTCGCGATGTTTAATATTGAAATGATTGGAAAGACTTCCCGATTCGGTCGTGCGAAAACTTACATCACCGGCTTTGACCGATCTGATTTTGGCAAGATTCTACAATCTCAGATAGACAGTACATTCTATCCGGATCCTTATATCGATGAAAACCTATTTTACCGCTCCGATAATGCGACTCTGGCAAGACTTGGCGTTCCGGCACACTCGATATCAACTTCACAGATGGATCGTGACAGCCTCTACCATTCCGTCGATGACGAAATCGAATCGTTGGATCTCGACCAGATGACCCAAGTGATTCGGTCCCTTGCTCGCGGCGCGGAATCGATCATTTCTGGAAAAGCAACGCCGACGAGAATTACGCCCACGGATCGCTAATGTGAACCTTCTACGAATAGACGATTTGGTTGTTCTTGATGGGGCTGAGACTAACCAATCCCTGTCCCTTTCCTTTCAAAGGAAAGGGAACGTTCTAAAATGAAGTTACTTGTCTAAAGCTGTTTTCGCCTTATCCGAAAAACTACTTTTCGGATCGATTGTTATGCACATTTCATAAAACGGTTTTGCTTTGCCGGCCATACCCTTTTTGGAATAACATTCGCCCAAATTAAAAACCGATGCGATGAATCTGGAATCCAGTTGTACGGCTTTTTCATAGCTTGTTATAGCGTCGTCGATGAGCCCCTTTTTAAAATAAGCATCTCCCAGGCTGTCGTAAGAATTGGCATCGTTTGGCGCTACTTCAGCGAGCTTTTTCATTACCGTAATGGCCTCATCGTGACGACCCTTGTTCATATAAAAATAGCCCAGTCGAAGATGAGGATTGGCCACTTGAGGATTTATTTGAATGGCCTTCTTAAGACTAATCTCAATTCGAGCGTCGTCTTTTTCGTAATCCGCGATATTGAAATTGGCCATAGCGCCGCTGAACGCGTCCAGGGAAGTGATTCGCTCCGCCATTTCACGCGCCTTATCAACACTTCCGCCCATGATGCCGGGAGCTTGTATGTAAAATATGATCAGGCTATTCATGCTTTCAAGATGTGCAGGATTTAGTTCAAGAGCCTTCTCCCATGCGTTTTTCATTTTAGGTGCGTAGATGGCTTGTTTCACGAAATTACTCTTGCGTGCTTGTTGGCCATAAGCGTTTCCCAACCAGTAAAAATAGTCGTGCCGGCTGCCATCGAGCTCCGTAGCTTTGTCAAAATAATCGATGGCCGATTCATAATCGCGATCTTTAAAATTGGCAATTAGGCCCAGGTAGAAATTCGACTCCGCCGCGTGAATTCCCGCCGTTAGGAAGTTATTAAAGGACAAACGCGCGTCGGCATAATTTTTTGCCTTATATAAAGCGACGGCCTTGTCAAGGTCACTCTGAGAAAAAACGGAAGCCGTCATCGAAAGAAGAAATATTGTCCGAAACATAGAATCTCCTAAATTTGTTTCGGAACTATTACGTTTTGCGGCATTAGAAAGTTACAGACAGGGGTAGGTTCAAATTCGAATGAGAAATATTCATTTGTAATGGCCTTACTTTTTGCATAAGTTTTTGCATCAAATAAAAAGGATTGCTATGAGTGAATCAAAAAATACCCGTCGTCAATTTTTGTTTTCCGGAATTTCCGCTGCGCTTGGATTTCTTTTTCTAAAATTTGCCGGCGCCAAAAAGTTGTATGCCGACGAAATTCAGGTGGTCATCGATATTGCAGAATATCCGGAACTAAAGGAAGATGGCGGTTCAAAAACCGTTAAGGATATCATAATCGGAGATATGACCGACAATCTATTGATCGTGCGTAAATCAGAAAAAGAATACCTTGTGCTTTCAGCGGTATGCCGTCACAAAAAATGCAACGTCAAATACAAAAAAGATAAAACTCAATTCGTCTGCCCTTGTCATGGCAGTACATACGATATTGCCGGTAAAGTGCAAAAAGGACCGTCTCAAAGCGATCTGGAGCTCTATAAGGCGACGCTCGATGGAACTAAACTCACGGTGACGAAGGCGTAATCGTTCGTTTATCGAGTATTGAGCCAATAAAGTTTCAACAAAATCATGTTTACACACCCATTAGAAAGTACAGCGTTTTGAGAATCGTAGTGTTAGCCCTCTTGGTGACTGCTGCTTTACAAGCACAGACCATTGCTGCGGATGAACACTCAAGCTCTCAAAAATCTTCTCATTTGGAAGCAGGATTTAGCTTAGGCAGTCCAGCTATACTTAACGCCGCTATTGGGGGTTGGATAGGCCCGATCGGTATCCGTTTTTCAGGCGCGGAATACAATCAGGGTGCCCAAGTCAATTTGGTGTATAAATTGCGTGAAGAAAACAATGTCAGCCACAGTCTTGCGCTCATCTTGGGGCGTGTGCACCGCATCGGCACATATGTTCCTGCCCATTATCGCTACGCAAGCATTGTTTACGAATACAATTTTAAAGGCGTATTTGTACAAGCAGGGCCTTCACGGCATGACAACGGGAAAACCAAACTCAAAGTCCAGATTGGTGCCATGCTCCAATTAATCGGCCAACCTGCTTCGAAATCGAACGAACCGGACAAATTGAACACGGTCGAGCACACGATGGATGTCGGTCTTCAACTTGGAAGTCCTTGGCCGTATGCTATAGTCGGATATTGGTATGAAGAAACAGGTGTTCAGGCATCCGCCATGTATTACACGCCGATGGACAACGGAGCACAACTCAAATTCAGTAGGCTTCTGTGGGACAATGGAAGACGTAGCCAAAGTATGGGCATCGTAATAGGCTATTTTAGATCGAAAGATGACCCTAATGGATATGTGAAACATCAAGAGAAAAATGTTTTCTGGCGATATGCAGGGTTATTGTACAAATACAATTTTTTCAAAGGATGCTTTGCAGAAGCCGGACCAACGATCGGAAAAGGAAAATTGAAATCGCCGCAATTTATTTTCAACTTAGGATATATCTATCATTTCAAACTGAGCAGTTAAATATGAAAAATTTTGTGATCGTCGATGCCTACGTCCCCACGAATAAGGCTTATCGGGAATAATACCGGATACTGTTCGTTAGACGCTTTAGACGAAAGGGTGTATGAAATTGATAATTCTGGCATTGGCTCTTTTCTCATGCACTCACGGGCAGCCCGATGTGCGAGCGGTCACGTCTTCACTTTATGCACAAACTCTAAAAAAGGATTCATTTATGACCGGTCAACGTGATACCGCTACATTTGGCGCGGGATGTTTTTGGTGTGTGGAAGCGGTTT
>JANNSF010000105.1:0-6093 GCA_031402315.1 bacterium
GCAAAATCAAAGATGTATCGAACTTCAATCTGATTGGTACTGTCCCCCTTTGCAATTATCATTTGCGTAATACTGAATTTCTGAGAATTAGGAAGGCTAAATACTTGGATGGCCGTGTCTGAAGAACCTCGCGAGGTTTTGCTACTCAGCAATTGAAATTGATTTTCATCGCCCGGAAAGGCTCCGCTATTGGTCCTACCAACTGAACTGTGAAGTGTCTTCAAACTGTCCAAACCATCGTAGTGAATAGCCAAAAAACCCTGGTATAGAAAATTTACCGATTTTTGTTGAACCGATTCATGCGACAAGAAACTGGCTGCTTTTGTCGAATCAATACCTATAGAAGATAGTCCGGTGGAAAGTTTAAGAGAGGGAAGATTGGATACTTTTCGATAAGACTGTTTGGAATTATCACTTGACACAAAGCCGACCATCAAGAGCAGGAAAACAATGCTCCATAGCGATCGTCTCATAGTTGTACCTCTAGATTAAGAGCCCTTTTTGAGGTCGTTGTAGTCCACTTCATACTTTGACGCGCATTTAGCTTGTATTTGGGTGCCAACAAAAGTTCCGTCCTCTTTGTAACGCCCATCCACTACGGCCTCGCAGTCGTCTTTGAATGTATCCGGCACAGGATCTTTGCCGACATACCGGACCGGTATGGTGGCACCGCCTCGCGTCAGCATGAATTGAACTTCTTGCCCCTGTTTCTTAATTGTTCCAGGAACAACATTGCCGTGAACCTTAAGCTTCTTCCCGTAGGCGTCATCACCCATATCTTTGAGCTCATTAACAAATTTGTAATACGATTTTCCTTCATCAAAACCGCTTACCGCCAAAAAACCCAATGCTCCGATTACAAGAACTACACCGATTGATATTTTGATATTCTTTTTCATACTCAAATTTATGGCAAACTTGGCTTGAAATCAAATTATTATTTTGCGGCGGCTTGCTTCATTTTTCTTGCAATCCCGCACTGACTTTCATTAAGTTATCGCCAAGCGTATCTGAGTCTCAAGAACTTCCTCACTTCGAAAATGGAATAAACATGTTGGATGAACGTCGAAAAAATGCCGAGTTGCGCGTAATCGTGAACTTCATTGCGCACCAGGCTTCTTTGGCGCATAAAACATCGTGGCAATGCATCCATGAAAACTATACCACCATGAATTCCATTTTGCACGATAGCCGCGATCTTTCGGTTTCCGATGACTTGTTGGGTACCTTTGAAACTAACAAAAAAATAATTGAAGATATCTACAACCCCAAGAAGAAAAAACCCCTGTCGCTTTCTTCACCCCTCACCGCCTATTTTACAAAAATTTTATCCTTTAAGGACAAAATTACAAGGAAACAGCAGGCATCGCTTGCCGGCGAGTCTCCAGAAATAATAAAAAATAAACTCGAGGAATTTTTACGAGACTACGTGATTCGTTTGATCGACGAGGATAGGGTTGTCTATCTCATGATGCTGAGTGTCATGTACCGCAGCTTGCATGCCCATTCCACGCTTGAAGCCATTACTAAAATTCAGGAATTTGTTCACGCGCTTGAAGAAAATGAAATGAAGCCGGAACGTTCACTAACGATTCTAATCTATAATTTTTGTCAAGCCTCGGTAGACGCGATGGATGCCACCGACTTATCCAAGGGCAGCCTTCTCTGCGAACGCGCTGTCGAAATGTTTAAGTTGATTCCAAAAGATTCGAAAGTCAAAGAAGCGATTCGCTCACAAATAGAAGACGCAATACGAATTACGACCGAACGCCTCGTCAATCGATTGCAAGAAAAAGATCAAGAAGAAGAGGTTCGATTCATAGAAGACATCGTTAAACGTCTTGTCAACGTTGACATTATCGCCTACATCATGCCTCAATTGGTCTTTTTTCTGATTAGGGCGCAGAAATACGATGAGTGTCTTGGGTATCTCGATCGCATTCTTGAGGCACCGATTTCCGGTGAATTCATGGATTTCCAAACGGCCCTTACGATCGGGCATTATTGGTGTGATTCTCTCTTGAAAGCCGAACGTTATTCACGCGGTCAAGTTGATTTCAGTTTTATTGAAAAGGAAAAAGACAAGATATCAAAGGTCTTTGATATCTCTCTTAAGGTTGTGATCCCGCCGATCGAAGACGAGACTTTTTACAATTTTGAAATAGAAAAGCTTTCTGTAACTTTTAGTCATTTGGGGACGCTTTTTTTCCTGACCGGCGACATTCTAAAATCCGCGGAGGCCTATTCCCGAAGTTTTGATACGATACTTATGAAACGATGCATGCGCAATCGAGACTCGGTTGACGAGATCATGGATCGCTACAAGGACACTCTGTTTCACCCGCTCAATAGCGCTCCACCGGAGGCTCACCCTTTGATTGCGGTCTATGCGACTGAAAAGGGATACGACTTTTTATTGGACTCGCAGATCAAAAAATTTGAACGCGAGGGAATTCCTTTCGAACTCAATAAGCAAAATTTTGAAACAATAGAGAATCCACAGAAGGAAATGGTATCCGACTTACTAAGTTCAGTGCAGTCCAAAATTAAACACAATTTTTCTTCAAAATACGCAGGGTTTAAGCCCTTTATAGAGCAAAAGCTAACCGCGGTTAAAAGTAAAATGCAGGGCGATGTCGGTATCGGGCCTACGAAAACGGTCGATAAAGCATAATATAAATAGTCACGCCGCTAATACTCACAAACATCCAAACCCACCATACCCAACGTGTCAAATGCTTGTGTTTGGAAAAATTTCCATGAAAAGCATGCCAGACTGCCGCTATAATAAATGGCACCATTCCCGCGGCCAGTATCACGTGAGGAATCAAAATCGTAAAATAAAGAGTGCGCGTCCAATCATGAAACGGATATGGAACGGAGCCGACTTTTTCATGATAAATCAGATAGGATAGTAGGAACAGAATCGACGAAACTAAGGCGACAAGCATCATTTTCTTATGGCCGACGCGATCGCCATTCTTAATTCGGATGAACCCCAAAATCAAGAAGCAAGTGCTAATGCTGTTAAGTAAAGCGTTGATCGAAGGTAAATCGCTATAATTCAATTGAGCCACTACTTTGAGGTAAAGATTGTTACTTTCGTAACAATTCTCCAATATGTGTTTTCAGCGTACTTAAGCTCTCCTTTTCTTCACTGCTGTAGAATCCTCTAATTTGAGCCTGCGCATCAACGAGAATTAGTTTTGTACTGTGGATAGAAGGACTTTCGCCACCTACCATAAATACTTTTTCTGCAAGATGATGTACCTTGTCGCTGGACGTCCTAAGGAATAACCATCGATTATCCGAGACACTAAAGGTCTCCGCGTATTTCCTCAGAGCCTCCAGCGAGTCCCTCTCCGGATCAATCGAGATAGAAATAAACTGCACCTTTGGCACGGAAGCAAAATTCCGGTACAATTCCGCAACCTTCGCGTTCATAGCGGGGCATGGGCCCGTGCAATTGGCAAAGAAGAAATTTATCACCGAAATCTTGGCCTCAAGTTCTTTGATTGTAATGGATTTTCCGCTCCGCTCCGAAAGGTTAAACTCCGTTACCGTTCCATAAACTGGCAGTTCAATCCGCGAACAGCCGTTATAGCTGAAGGATCCACTGGCAAGAATAAGAAATGTAATTCCCGCAATAATTTTTTTGGTGATAAATTTCAATAATATTCTTCCTTTGTGGGCTGTGAGAAGTACGCAAAATCAGGACGAGACTCCTAACTTATCAGATCTGCAGAATACGTTTGATTCGCAATAGGGGCTAATGATGAACTTCTGATGATTTTGTATGCGTGGAATCTTTTTTCAGGGTCTCATATAAGGCAGCTCTTTTTTGTATTGGCTGAGACACTTCATCGTAGATATCGCCCCGCCTCATCGTATCGTATAGTGTAAACGTAATAAACACGGATAAAAAAATGAGTGAGGATAAGAATACCGTCAAATACATTTTATTATCATACAGAAGGTGCATAAAAATCAGCGCTACAAGGATCGCCTTGGTTACGGCGACAGCCATGGCCACGATTAGATTCCACTCTCCAAAGTGGAAATTGGACATCCAAACCGTAATTGCCGTGAGGGCCAACAGGGCTCCTGCAACTGAAAAATACGTACTTAGGGGCAATACGTGCGGATAATGCTTTCCTGATTCACTACTCATTTTTATTCCTAACAGTCTAATTAAAAATTACCCGATCAAATAAAAGAGCGGGAAAAGAAAAATCCAAATCAAATCCACCAAGTGCCAAAACAGACCGGTCATCTCGATGGGCGTATAATACTCGGATGAAAACTCATTCTTGCTTGTCCGAATCATAAGCCATGCAATGACGCCTATACCGATCAAGACGTGGATGCCGTGAAGACCCGTCATGGCAAAATAGATACTGAAAAAAATATGTGGATTATTAGCATCAATTCCTTCAAAAAAGTAGTATTTGCCCGGTAATTGTCCAACATGGATTTTATGGGTGTACTCAAAGTATTTAATGACCATGAAGGTCGCCGCCAAAAGAATGGTGAGAAATAGCATGATCTGCGTCATGCCCTTATTATTGAGCTGCATACTGCGAATCGCCAGCGCCATCGTTAGTGAACTCGTAATCAGTACGACCGTATTGATCGTTCCCATGGTGACATTGAGTTCTCGATGGGCGATTGAAAACATTTCCGGGTACCAGGAACGGTAGATCGCGTAGGCACAAAACAAACCGCCAAAAGTTAAGACTTCAGTCAGCAGAAAAAACCACATTCCCAGTTTTGCCGATTCGCGTTGCTGCTCGACATCGCTAAAGTGGTGCTGCAGATGGGCCGGATGAGTGCCCGAATGATTAGTAGACATACTTCCTTTACTTTCTAAATATTACGCGTTCGTTTTCTCTTTGGGTCGATTACCTTCAAAAGTGATATCCGCAATAACAACATCGAAATCGTAAGGACCATTGACCGCGATGGGAGGCTTGTCAAAATTGTGATGGGGCGGCGGTGACGTCGACGTCCACTCTAACGTAAGCGCTCCCCAAGGATTGTTTCCGGCCGGTTTGCCTTTGAATATTGCATGAATCAATGCGATTGCCGCTACAACAAAACCCAAACCGATTACAAATGAACCGATAGAAGAAAATCCGTGCATGGTGGTGAACTGATCCTGGTAGGTGTAGTAACGGCGCGGCATACCGCGAGACCCCATAATAAACTGAGTAAAAAACGTCATATTGAAACCTATAAATACGAGAAGCGCCGACAATTTTCCGAGCGTTTCATTGTACATCCTGCCCCAGATTTTTGGCCACCAGTAAAAAAAGCCGCCCATCAGGGCCATCACTGTTCCACCCATCATAACATAATGAAAATGGGCCACCACGAAGTAAGTGTCCTGCAAATGAATATCCACCGACAAGGCGCCCAGAAATATCCCGGTCAAACCACCTATCGTAAACAAGAATAAGAAACTCAAGGTCCACCACATTGGTGTGGCAAGATAAATGGAACCCTTATACATGGTCGTCAGCCAATTAAATATTTTAATACCGGAAGGAATGCCGATGAAAAATGTAAGGAATGAGAAAATTAACGCCGATAGTTCCGACTGCCCGGACGTAAACATATGGTGTCCCCACACAAGGAATGACAAAAGCGCGATCGACAAACTGGAGAAAGCTACAAACCTGTAGCCAAACATCGTTTTGTGCGAAAAGGCAGCAACCAGTTCCGATATAATAGCCATGCCCGGTAAAATCATGATGTAGACGGCCGGATGCGAGTAGAACCAGAAAAAATGCTGAAAAAGTACAGGATCGCCACCCATTGCAGGATCGAAAATTCCAATCCCAAAACTTCTTTCAAGCATTAGTAAAGTTACCGTGATCGCCAGTACAGGCGTTGCAAGCACCTGAATGATCGCGGTCGCATAAAGACCCCAGATTAACAAGGGCATTTTAAACCAGGTCATTCCCGGAGCACGCATTTTATGGACAGTTACTATAAAATTTAAACCCGTAAAAATCGATGAAAAGCCCAGGATCAGAACGGCGGTCGTCATAGATAGTACTGCCGTATTGGTCGTCGTGCTGTAAGGTGTAT
>JANNSF010000106.1:0-21796 GCA_031402315.1 bacterium
TTCTTTCAGGGAACCGCCGATGATATTTTTATTACTAATACCGGATGCCACACTGGCATCTAAGTTAAACCGTTGGCTGAACATGGACGTACGGAAATCCATACCGGCAACGAGGTTTTCTTGCGGGGTTGATCCCTGAAAACCAATAGAGGCGAACTGGCTTTTGAGCAAGGAGCCCACATCGTCTTTTATCTTCACGGCACTAATACCAATCTGAAATGCTTGAGGTCCGATACTAAACCTGCCACCGACAAGGTCTCGTCTAAAAGTACCGTTAAACGTCTTATTCGCCGGGTCTTTATAAAAGCCCTGGGCAGCAATAACTTTGGCAGAGTCGCCGGTTGCGGCAAGGATAACTTTATCAAGCGCCGAAAGATAACTTTGATCCGTCTTTGAAATCACCTTGCGATTGACCTCGCCTTGCACATATTCAAAATTGAAAATCCCCAGGAAAATGCCGCCGCTGATACCGCGGACACGCGTACCATTAAGCGTCACAGGGCTAAACGTAGGATAGGTATCGCCATAATTCACGATGGCCAGGTTATCCAGATTCGCCGAAATAAGGTACCGGGTAAGCGGCTGATTTTTGTGCGGATCATCCTGTGAGTCGTAGTCGTACGAGGCGCTTACTTGGAACCAGGTCTTTTCATAACCTATGTCGGCGCCGGCGCGTGAGTAATTGGTTTTCACATCCAAGTTATTTTGTGCTTTGTATTCAGAGCGGAAATTGGCACGAAATGTCCCGTCTTCAAATTCGGTCTGACCGCCGGGTTGCGATAGCGCAGCCGCAGGTTTAAAGCCCTTCGTGGCAAGCACATCTTCGCCACCTTCTTTTACAACCTGAAAACTGATATCTTGCAAATTAATCCAGTCGTCTCCGTCCCTATAGCTCAGGCGCGCGACGTAAGGCCCTTTATCAAGATTTTTTGGTGAGTAGCTGACCAGTTCCGCGGTCACATCGGCCTTTGATGTGACATCGTCATTGTTAAGCTTCAAGCGAAGATTTTTCACATCGATCGAATCTGCAAAAAGGGAAAATGCGATGACCACATCGCCCTGATTCACTTTGGAATCCGGCTCCGGTGAAAGCGCTACAACTTCAATACCGGACTGCGTAAATACAGATTTCGTGGAAATGATGACCTGATGAGGTGTCAGTTCCGGATTTTCACCGGGCTGTGTAATTTCACCGCCATCGCGAAGATCGGCAGAAATGTAATAGTCAAAGTAGTCACCTTTTTTCAATTTAAGGTTTTTCAGATGGGCAAAATATTTTCCATCGTTTTTTTCAATCATTTCAAAATGAACGTAGGACGCTTGACCCGGAAGCCGATAATTCAGATAGGCTCTTTCTACGGACACTGTAAACGAGGTCTCAAACGTAATCGGCTGATCTTCCGGAATACTGGCTACCGGTGTATGAAGAATGGTTCCTCCAAGCCCGTCAGCCGCTTTGACGACCGTCGAGAATACCATCACAAGAACAAGACCCATACCGAGCATGAAATGCTTCATAATACCTCCTGATTTTATTAGACCCGTTATTCCTAATTTTATGAAAATTTTTTAAGGCACCTGACTTAAAAATATACATTTTATTAGCGCCTAATGTCAAGAAATTATAAGAAGTTATCGATTTTGTTCAAATAAATTGCAAAACACGAACAAAAGCCTTGCTCTATTAATCCCCTTTCTTTACTTTGCGACCGCTTTTGAAGATTTTTTTCGAAAGTGCGATTCTTCGGAGAGGTGCAAGAGTGGTTTAATTGGCACGCCTGGAAAGCGTGTGAACCGGAAACGGTTCCAAGAGTTCGAATCTCTTCCTCTCCGCAAAACCCCCAATTACAGATCGGCGTATCATTTGTCGAAGTTATTTCGTATGATGCTTTATGAAAACAACAAAATACGTCGCCTTTTTACGAGGCATTAATGTCGGTGGCAACCACAAACTCAAAATGGATGAATTGCGAAATGCCTTTACGTCCTGGGGTTTTACCAACGTCAAAACCATATTGGCCACCGGCAATATCATTTTCGAAGCTCAAAAAACGAGTGCACCGGAGCTCCAGGCTAAAATAAAAGATGCCTTCAAAATGGATGTGCCCATTATTTTATGGACTATTCCGGAAATTCAAAAATTGGTAAAAAAAGATCCTTTTAAAGGTATCCCGGTGACACAACAAACAAGACTCTACGTCACGTTTTTGAGCGAAAAATCAAAAAGCAAGATGCCTATTCCCTACACATCGCCGGAAAAAAATTTCAAGATTCTGCAGTTTTCCGATGAAGCTATATTCAGTGTACTCACGCTGGTACCCTACCTGGGAACGACGGACGCCATGAGAATCGTCGAGAAAGAGTTTGGGAAACAAATTACCACGCGGAATTGGAATACGCTCGTCAAGATAGCCGAACTGTAACGTCCTTTCCCTAAATCTGTATCATAAAAAAAAGCCGAATGATCATTCGGCTTTTTTTATAACTTTGGATCGAACTCAGTTATCTCTTATCCATCCCTCTTCCCGGAGTAAAGGGCGCGCCATTTTGTTCAAGCGCCGACTCTATGGATATTATTTCATCCGCGATGGACTTCAATTCTTCCCCAATGGCCGGAAATTGTTTTTCGGCAACTTTGAATGAAGAAATCTGAGTTCCCGTAGGCGCAGCCGTGGCATTCCAAATGCTGTATTCAATCTGACCGATTCGATCGCTCACCGAAGGCACGCGTTCAAATTGATATTTGTCGCGAATATTGTCGCCGTTAAGTTTGATATTAAATTCCTTTAAACGCATTTCAACTTTATAGACACGCTCGGACCATTCAAGCGGTGCCACTTCCATGGCGGCCGACTTTAGGAATTTGATCTTGCCGACAAGTTCGCCTCGAATTCCGTCCGTGATTGCAATCTGACGGCGCAATTCCCACACTTGTCGAGAAAAATCATCGAGCGCTTTTTTGTCGGTTGCGGAAAGCGCGGAGGCATTTAAGGCCACGCATTTGAAGTTCTGCGGAGCTGCCAGATCTGTATATTTACCGTTTTCAAATTTCGACATCGTCACCGAATACGTTCCCGGCATGGCCAGATAACCCGTCTCAAGCCCATCATAAAAATTGGTCGCATCCGGTGTCCTGAATGTAACCGCACCCGGCGAAACATTTCTAAAGTCCCAGAGGATTCGATTCAAGCCCTTCTTGGCCGGCGCCTTCAGCCGGCGAACAACAGCACCCGCCTCATTCTTAATCGTAAAGAGTAAGTAGGGATCAACTTGAAATTCTTCCGCTTTCAAAGAATCCATCGACGGATAAAATACGACTTCGTTCTTAGTGGTCTTCTCCTTTTCAGCGTCGCGGCGCTTTTCACGGGGTGTTTTTACGTCTTCTTTCAAATAGTACGAAAATGTCACACCCACTTGAGGATTTGGTGTTGAAAAAAAACTTTCTCCCATGAAGGACTTTTCGCGAAGGCCCAACGGATGGGATTCTATAAACATCAGTCCATCCTTAATCGGAAACAAAACCGCGTCCTTGGTAAGGTCTTCCTTTTTAATGTGGCGCAGTGGTGAGTAGTCGTCTAGAATATAAAATCCACGTCCGAGAGTTCCCAGTACAAGATCCCCTTCTCGTTTTTGAATTTCCAAATCGCGTACGGCAATAGTTGGTAAACCACTTTTTAATTGAATCCATTTTTGCCCGCCGTCAATCGTGAAATGGACTCCAAACTCTGTCCCAACGAAAAGTAAATCGGCCCGCACCGGATCTTCGGCGATGGTATACGCGGTCCCACGCACCGGCAGATCATTCTGAATGGCCGTCCATGATTTTCCAAGGTCGCGACTCTTAAAAACATACGGCTTGAAATCACCGTAACGGTGATGATTGAACGTCGCGTACACAGTGTTTTTGTCATGCTGCGATGTAATGATCTGATTGACATACGTGCGCTCAGGGACACCGGGAATATTGTCAACTTTTATCCAGTTTTTTCCGCCATCGGTCGTGATCTGAATTAAACCATCATCGGTGCCGGCGAATAACACATTTTCGTCGAATTGTGATTCGGCCACGGCTACAAGGTTTCCGTAAAAGTCCGTACTTTGATTCTTGGCGATGGCATCAATACTCCAGACTTTTCCCATGACCGGCAGTTTATTACGATCAAGCCCACGGCTCATATCTTTGCTAATCGCGCGCCACGATAGGCCGCGGTCATCGCTCCGAAATAGAATATTGGCACCGAAATAAATTCGAGTGGGGTTGTGTTTAGAAATCAGTAAAGGCGAATCCCAATTCCATCGCAGACCCGGCTCTCCATCCCCTTCAACCGGCTTTATATCAATCACTTCTCCGCTTTTTTTATCGTAGCGAACGAGGCCGCCGTATTGAGATTGCGCGTAAACAATGTTGGGGTCGTTGGGATCAATCTGGGATTCGAAGCCATCGCCTTCGTTGGTAATGAACCAGTCCGAATTGGTGATGCCATTGGAACTTAATGTCCGTGAAGGGCCGCCGATGCTGTTATTGTCCTGCGTGCCGCCATAAATATTATAAAACGGAAGCGCGTTGTCGGTAGCGACCTTGTAGAATTGTGTCACCGGCAAATTTGCTTTGTAATTCCAATTCGCCGCATCGTCAAAGGTCTCGTAAATTCCACCATCACTGCCGACCAGCAAATGGCGTGTATCCGCGGGATCAATCCAGATAGCATGATTGTCAACATGTTTGTATTTTTCTCCAATTTTATTAAACGTTTTTCCGCCGTCGAGCGATACATTGACCCAAAAATCGACGTAAAAAAGTTTATCGATATTTTTAGGGTCACAAAAAATTTCCTGATAGTAATTGCCCGAGGTCGAATTATCCCCTCTTTTTTCCCAGCTTTCACCGCGATCAACGGAACGATACACTCCGTTTTTCTTATCGCCCGCCTCGACGATCGCAAAAATGTAATCGGGATTGATCGGAGAAACGGCAAGACCAATTCGACCAATATCTCCGGAAGGCAATCCTGTCATGATTTTTCGCCAAGTCGAACCGCCATCGGTACTTTTATGAACAGCCGATTCAGGGCCGCCACCCAGATACGTAAATACTTGACGACGACGTTGGTGTGCGGCGGCGTACAAAACTTGCGAATTACGCGGGTCCATGTGAATTTCATTAAAGCCGGTATTTTCGCTAACCGTCAAAACGGCTTTCCAATTTTTTCCGCCGTCGGTTGTCTTATAAATTCCGCGATCCCCGCCTGCGCTCCATAGCGGGCCATACGCGGCGACATAAACAATTTCTGAATTCGTCGGATCGATAACAATTTTTCCAATGTGTTCAGAATTCTTGAGTCCCATATTGACCCAGCTTTTTCCACCGTCCATGGATTTATAAACGCCATCGCCATAGGCTACAACACGCTGATTGTTATTTTCTCCGGTCCCTACCCAAACCGTATTGGTATTGGATGGATCAATCGAAACACAGCCTATCGCGAAAGAACCCTCCGCGTCAAAAATCGGTTCGTACGTCACACCGGCATTTGATGTTTTCCAAACCCCGCCGGACGCCGTCGCGACATAATATTCGTACGAATTTTTAGGATTTACGGCGAAATCGGCGATTCGCCCGCTGGTAAGCGCAGGGCCAACGCTGCGAAATTTCAGGCCACCGAATGTTGCACTATTCATAGGATCATCGGATTTCGAATCTTTTTTTTGTGCAAATGCGGACAGCGCAAGCGCAAGTCCCATAACAAGGATAAATTTTTTCACGTTCAGATCTCCATTTAGTTTATTTCAGATAAGATTGATGACTCAAACGGGCCTATTTCCACCCGTAACTTAATTAATGTAAGTTATGACGCAAATATTTTTGTGGTGAAATAACGTAATGGTTGGAAATTTGTTTCAGGACAATTTCAGCCATAACACCAGATTTCAAAGTTCTATTTCAGAAACAAGATTATGGAAGGCGTTCTGAAGAATACCCATTGCATCCAAAAACTCCGTATTCTATCTTTCATTAATAATTTTACTGGCTCCCAATCGACCACTGTTGCCATGAATTCAGATCATCCCAATATTATCCAGCCCGGAGAAAATGAAAACATAAGCCCGGAAGGCGTGGACCTCACACTTATCCGATGGATGCTTTCCATGACGCCGATCGAGAGATTGCGCATCTTGGAGAGCCAGATCCGGAATATCCATCGGTTGCGCGGAGAGCTGGATGACTGATTTCATAGGCATTCTCCGCATCCTAAAAAAACATCAAGTAGATTTTTTCGTCACGGGAGGTGTGTCGGCGGTTTTTCACGGCGCTCCTATAACGACATTTGATCTCGATATTGTCCATGATTGTTCGCCCGAAAATGTAGATAACCTTATACAGGCCTTGAGGGAACTCGAAACATTTTACAGAACTCGACAAGACCAACGTATATTTCCTGAAATGAAAGATCTAGTGGGCAACGGACATCATCTTTTGATGACCAAATTTGGCCCGTTAGACGTGCTCGGAAGCATCGGACGTGGAAAAACATTTGGCGACCTGATCAGTGACACTGAAGTCATTGATCTCGGCGGGCATTCGATACACGTTCACAATCTGAAGAGTCTTATCGATATAAAAGAATTGATTGGCAGGGACAAGGACAAGGCGGTTTTGCCGATTCTCAGAAAAACATTAGAAGAAGGGAAGAAATAGTAAACACGTAGTGATGCTTTACAGCTTTTTTAATATGAGTAACGACAGGTCATCGTTGTTTCTTGCCTCACCGACAAATTGATCCAACTGTTTTGTAACTAATTCTCCAAGATGCGGCGCATCCAAATGCCCATTTTCTGACAGCAATCGGGTTAACCGATCCATGCCATAGAACTCGCCCGATTCATCGCCCGCTTCGGTCAGCCCGTCGGAATACACAAAAAGAACTTCGCCGGATTGAAGCTCCAGGGTTTGCTCGGTGTACTCTATTTTTTCGGATAATCCGAGTGCAAGGTCCCCTCTCGGCAATTCTTTGCACCGCTGTTGGCTGAGAAGCAAAGGCGGCATATGTCCGGCGTTGACGAAGCGGATCGCACCGGAGTCCTGCCTGACTTCAATATAAAATAAGGATGCAAAAATACTGGGCAGGCTGTCGCGATGAAAAATTGTATTAACCTTTGAACATAGTTCAGAAAGTGAATCGTAATCGGAAGCCAGGGCCCTGACGGTGGCCTGAAGTTTCGCCGCAAAAAGTGCGGCGCGAAGCCCTTTGCCGGCTATATCCGCCATTACAAATCCCGAACGCTCCGGGCTTGTCTGGAGAAAATCGACCAAGTCTCCTCCGACTTCGCGGGCGGGACGCGTAAATAGCCAAAGAGACCATCCCGGTATCGATGGACTCTGCTCCGGCGCCAGGGCTTCCTGAATGCTTCGGCCGGACTCGAGTTCACCATGCGCCGTAAGTTTGTCTTTTAATTCGAGCAAGAGAACAAACAGAATTAGTATTCCGCCCAAAAAGCTATTGTCGTTTATTACGACTTTTCCAAACGAGATTTTGAAACCTCCGTTGGAAAATATCACGCCGATCAGAAGCAGAAGACGACGTGTCGGGGTCAACTTAAAGAACATACTTTTGAGCAACCACCAAGCAATAAAAAGGCGCTTCTTAACGGGATTCATTTTTTGCAGGCGGACTTTCATTTCGCGATCAAGGTAGAAATCCCTTAATCCCCTATATTCGCGACGAATGATATGAAAATGGCCACCGCTCCTAACATCATTCCCCAACGTCCTCCATATCCCCGTTTCGGTTTTCGTATCTGATTTTTTTCGGCTCATTTTCCGCTCACTTCACATCCAAATAATTTGTAGCATTCATGAGGTCGTCTATATACTTTATTCAGCATGCACGCCTTATAATTACGAAGATAGAAAATAAAAACCGATGAAAAATTCTTTGGAGGCAAAATTAGTATTGGACACGTTAACTCATAGTTTTTATGACCTGTTTACCAATCAAGGTGGAGCGATGCCCAAGCTTTTGAATATTTACGAATTATTCATTCCTCAAGGAATCCTCATCAAGAATTCAGGCGCAAGTCCCGAAATCTATTCTCTCTCGCAATTTATCGAACCCCGTAAGAAATTATTAACGGATGGAACGCTTGTGGATTTCCGCGAGGAAGAGGCTTGGGAAAAAACGGAAATCTTTGGCAATGTCGCTCATCGCTTTAGCATCTATCACAAATTCGGCGTGTGGTCGGGCAAACGCTTTGAAACACGCGGTATTAAGACTCTGCAATTCATAAAAACCCCGGAGAACTGGAAACTAAGCTCCGTCGCATGGGACGATGAAAGAGATGGATTTGAAATCCCGTCATTGCTGTAACACAAACCCCTCTTAATTATTCAAATAGCTTCATTTTTCTGGCTTATTTTTGAAACCCAACAAAAATTTCTACGTAGGATGACATCAAGTTGTCTTTGGTTGTCCTGCAGTTGATCGAAGATTATGCCCAATCAATAATTTAACAATAAAAGCGAATCCGAAAGTTTTGGAAAAAACAAATTTAAAAACTAATGCCATGAAGATAAAACCATGCTTGTTTGTATTCATGCTATTGACATGGGCAATACATTCTATGGCTCAAGACAATATTATTATTAAAAAGGATCTGGTGTATATATCAGGCGATACCCTGAAAGCCGATATTTATCTTCCACTGGATTATCAAGAAGAAAAAAAAGCAACACTTATTATAGCAGACGGCCTGGGTAGCGATTTCCGCAAATGGGGACATTATCAGACTTGGGCTAAATTGTCTGCTTCTCATGGTATAGTTGCCATACTATACCAATCCAGAAAAAATGAAGCGAAACAACTGTTGGAAAAGGCCGTTCAATTTTCAATTGCAAATAGCGCTACTTATTCCATTGACCCCGAACGATTAAGCCTCTTTGGTTCTTCAGCCAACGCACCACTTGCACTTACGTTCGCAAACGAAGAACGTCGAATTAAGGCAGCACTAATTCTTTACGGAACAACAAACCTAAAAACATTCAGGTTTGATCTACCGGTATATGTCGTTCGGTCTGGTTTTGATAATTCTCTTCTTAATAAATCAATTGATACACTTGTATTCAGGGCAATGCAAGCAAATGCACCTTACACCATCTTTAATTTCAATTTTGGCAATCACCCTTTCGAAGATATTAATGACCCTGAGAAAGTCCGGATAATGAAAGCCTCTCTCGAGTTTCTAAAAGAAAATACGCGCAAAGAAGTAAGGGATAATTTTTCAATAAATCAGGCCGAAATTATTGCCAACAAAGAGATGTATGCAGGTAACTGGTCAGCTGCTTTACATGCATTTCAGCAAGTTCTTAGAGATAGACCCATGGATAATGAAATCGAATTGAAGATTGGCTATGTGTATATGGAACTCAAAGAATATCATTTGGCGATTCAATTCTTATCCAACGCGTTGGAGCACGGTAGCTGGCGCAAAGCCGAAATTGCAAAACCAAAATGCCTGGCATATACAATGCTGAATAATATAGAAAGGGCTGTTGAAGAACTAAGGATACTAAGAAAAATTGGTCATGGATTTTATAATCCTGCAGATTATGAAACGAACCCTATTTTCAAAAATGTGGTGAATTCTGAATTGTATAAACAGTTCTTCACAGAGAGTCCGTAGTTTATAAGACCGTTATCAATAGAGACAAAACACAAATATTAAGAGAATACAACCTTAAGTTAGATACAACACATATTTAAAGCCCAAAATAAAAGGAGATTTCGATGAAGAAGCTACGAACCGCGATTTTCGCCCTGTGTCTACCGGCCCTCTCTGTCTTTGCTCAGAACCTTACAACGGCCCAGGCATCGCCAAAGGCCATGGTCATGCAGCAGGTTGGACTGACACAGATAACGATCAGCTACCACAGCCCTTCTGCGGGCGGACGCAAGATCTGGGGAGAAGTGGTACCTTATGGTTTTGATCCGAGCAACGCCTTTGGCAATGGGAAGCCGATGCCGTGGCGTGCGGGTGCCAATGAAAACACGACCATCAACTTCTCTACGGATGTAATGGTCGAAGGAAAAGCACTGGCCGCCGGAACCTATGGACTGCACATGATCCCCGGTGAAACAAAATTTACGGTTATTTTTAATCGTAACTCGACCTCGTGGGGAAGTTTTTTTTATGAAGAATCCGAAGACGCCTTGCGTATCGACGTCACACCTGAAATCAAAAATGAATCAAAAGAGCGGCTCACGTATTCCTTTGATGACACCAAAAATAATTCTACAACGATGCAGCTCCGATGGGAAAAAATGAGAATTCCGGTCAAAATCGAAGTTGACATTGCAAAAACAACAATGGCGAGTATCAAACTTGAGCTTCGCAGCGGAAAAGGCTTTGATCCAAAAAACATGATTCAGGCAGCCAGTACCTGCGTTCGCCTCAACACGAATCTTGAGGATGCCCTGTTTTGGTCAGAACGCGCCATTCTGCTTGGCGGAGGTGCCCCGGCGCTTCTGGCTAAATCTTCCGTGCTCGAAAAAATGGGCAAAACTAAAGAATCGGCGGACGCCAAGAAAGCGGCTATTGAAATCGCGAACGAAGCCGATCTCAATCTATACGGCTATACTCTTCTCGGCCAGAAAAAAACCGATGAAGCGCTTGAAATGTTCAAACTAAACGTCAAACGCAATCCGAACTCTTCAAACGTCTATGATAGCCTTGGTGAAGCCCTTGCCGAGAAAGGCGAAAAGAAACAGGCAATCGATAACTATTCTAAAGCGCTTAAACTTGCAACCGACGATGGTAATAGAAAACGTATTACCGAGATTATTGCTAAACTGAGTAAATAGATTTATTGTGACCTCACAAAAAAACCCGCCTGAAATTTCCGGCGGGTTTTTTATTGAACTTTGCTGAACCGTTAGTGTGTAAATAACTCCAAAGACGTTCTCGGGTTAAATGGTTTCGAGAAAAAATCATCAACGACAATACTAAACCAATTTGGATGCTCATACGAACCAGCGTGCGTTGATCCCGGCATTACAAAGAGGTATCCTTCGGGAATATTTCGAAACATTTCTACGGAATGCTCAAGCGTAATCACATCGCGATCGCCCATCATCACCATAAACGGAACACGAATTTTTTTCAAATCTGTCAGAGGGATATGAGGATGGTCTATGACCAATTGCATCAGCTGTTTGTCTTTCCGCCTAACTACGTTCCGGCTCATATCTTCAGCCCAATGCATGATCTCAGGGACCACCGCCGTCGTATCGGGTCTCAGATTGGCGCCAAAGCTTGCCGCCTTTTTGACCTTTTCCGGATAGTGGATGGCCAACAACAGCGCCAGAATTCCTCCATCACTTTGCCCCCAAATACAGGCCGAATCAACTTTAAGTGAATCCAAAAGATCGTGAATGTCTTTTGCCATCATTTCATAGGTCAAGACCGACAGTGAATCGATTGACTTTCCATGCGCCCGGCTGTCAATAGCGATCACCTTAAATTTTTTTGAAAAAAACTCAATACGCTGCGCTTGATTCCGGATGGAACCGCCATTGCCGTGCAGAAGCACTACGGGAGCCCCTTCGCCATAAACTTCGCAATACATCCGGATCCCATTGATCACAACGAATTTACCGGCCGTTGGATTATTCCCGTACGGCGTTTGTGAAAAACATGTCGCAGATAGGATAAGGATTATGATCGCCCAGCCTCTTAACTTCATTCTCTTTCTCCGGTATTTAAGAACGTGCATAACTAAAACGGTCTTACGCGTGGAAAGACAGTAAAGTTACGATGCTGGGCCAAATCGGCTTGAATCGATCAAATTGTAGCGGAGGAGTTCCGGTTATATCTTAAACCGCGTCTAACAAAATTTCACGATCAAAAATCCAGCTGAACTTTTCCTGGCCCGATAAAGACAGCCGATCAGCCAGCTTAAGATATCGCTCCGAAAGTGAACAAACGTAATCCTGAGCCTTGGCGGCCACATCGGAAAGACCTTGAATCGTCGGAAGGTTCCAGTTATTCACGAGTTCACTTATGATTTCCGCGTAGTCACGGGTCGTATAGACTCCTGTCTTCTGAGCAACCATAGAATATTTCTGAAATAAATTTTCAGGACGGCCGTCGGACATAAGCATGGCGGGCATGCTGATTTTTGTTTTCATCATCTTAGCAAAGGCCATCACGCCACCGGCCGGATCCAGTTCCAGGACTTTTGACATGAAAAGCTTATAGGCCTTCTCGTGACGGGCTTCGTCTCCGGCAATCAATCCACAGATTTTGTGCAACGTTTCTTCGCCCGCTTTTCGGGCAAGCGTTGCAACGTTGCGGTGCGAAATTTTCGTAGCCCGTTCCTGGAAGGAAGTGTATACAAATCCAAGGTACGGATCATTTTCCGTCTGAGGATTGAATCCATTCTTTATCAGGTGATGAACGGTGGTTTCTACGGCCCTCATATCAACGCGGCCTGAAAGATAAAGATATTTATTGAGGAGATCGCCGTGTCGGTTCTCTTCGGAGGTCCATCCACGGCTCCACTGCGCCCAAGGACTGTCACTATTTCCGGTAGGGTCCTCAAGGCCACTCAGTCGATTAATCCATGTCTGGTAGGTTGGAAGAGCTTCTTCGGTCACCATGTCACCGACAAGTACCACGAGCAGGTCGTCCGGAAGGTTCGCTGCTCGATTGCGGAAATTTTCTAATTCACTACTCCACGTCGGTTTCGACATATCGGGAAGGAAATCCTGAGGCTGCCAACTTTTTTCAACCGGAATTAGCAAGTCTTTTAGACTGTTCCTTACAAATTCTTCCATGCTTCGAATAACTTCGAATCGCGATGACGTGACGGGAATTGCATTAGACGACACAAGGACCTCCTTAGCAAGTGGATGTATTCATTACAATACGAAGCGCACTTTGCAAAGGCAAGCCTAAGACCGCTTTTAATTTCTTGATCCTTTTGCATCAATAAATGCGTAGGTTCATGGATTGCCATCTTACGCATGCAACTACTTTACACTACGAAATAAATGACTTGTCCCTTATGCCACAGCCAAGGCGATACGTTTTACGACAACGAACGTCAGGCTTTCTACAAATGCCCTAATTGCTTAGGCCTATATATTGATCCTTCTAAAATTCTCGGGAAAGAGGCAGAAAGATTACGATATGAAAAACATCGCAATGACCCGGAGGATTTGAAGTATCAACAATTTGTTTCCCCCATTGTTTCTTCCATCCTCGTGGACTTCAAAACGTGGCATAAAGGGTTAGATTTTGGCTCCGGCGGTGGATCGGCAGTTTCGAAGTTACTGAAAGACCACCGTTTTCAGATTGACTCCTACGATCCCTATTTTTTCAACACTCCTGAATTATTGAAGAAACAATATGACTATGTCGCATGTTGCGAGGTCATGGAGCATTTTCAAAATCCCGACAGAGAATTTGAGTTGCTAAAAAGGCTTCTGCAGCCGGGAGGTCGACTCTATTGCATGACGAGTATTTACGATGAATCGATCGATTTCAAAGCTTGGTACTACAAAAATGATCCAACGCATGTCTTTATCTACCACCGAAAAACGCTGGAATGGATAAAAGCCGCTTTCGGATTTTCAATGGTGCAAATTGTTGATGGAAAACTGGTAATTTATTCCATGGAATGATCCATGTTGTCACGTTCGGTTGTAAAAAATGTTGTTTGTAAACCAAAAATAATGTTACATTGTTCCCGATGGGTCCTCGTTTTAAACCATAAAGGATTTACTTCCGGACAAGGAACTCAACAACATCAACTGCCCACACTTCAACTGAGAAAAAAAATGGAAACATTCACCGACCTTGAAATTGCGCAGAGCGCAAAGATCAAAAATATCACTGAAATTGCCGCCAAATTGTCGATTTTACCCGACAATCTGGATCTTTACGGGAAATATAAAGCAAAACTTCCTCTTACGTTCATCGATGAAGCAAAGGTCCTGAAAAGTAACCTTGTCTTGGTCACGGCCATCAGTCCGACGCCGGCCGGGGAAGGTAAAACGACGGTAACCATTGGTCTGACGGACGGACTTAATAAAATTGGTAAGAAAGCCACCGCGGTTTTGCGCGAGCCCTCTTTAGGCCCGGTGTTTGGAATTAAAGGCGGCGCGGCAGGAGGAGGCTATTCTCAAGTCATCCCCATGGTGGATATTAATCTGCATTTCACCGGAGATTTTTCGGCCATCGAAAAGGCCAATAATCTTTTGGCGGCGCTGATTGATAATAATCTCCAAAGCAGAACTCGCAGCCTGAATATCGATCCGCGATCCATAACGTGGAAAAGAGTCATGGATATGAATGACCGCGCGCTGAGACATATCGTGATTGGCGTCGGTGGTGCATCCAATGGCATTACACGCGAAGATGGTTTTAATATCACGGCAGCATCGGAAATCATGGCGATTCTTTGTCTCTCAAAAGATTTTGCCGATCTCAAAAAACGGATCGGAAATATTTTTATTGGATATACCTTCGACAAAAAGCCCGTTTACGCGCGCGAACTCAAGGCCGAAGGCTCGATGGCTATCTTACTGAAAGACGCGATCAAACCGAATCTCGTTCAGACGCTGGAGGGCAATCCGGCGATCCTGCATGGCGGTCCTTTTGCCAATATTGCGCAGGGAACCAACTCGATTATTGCAACCAAGACAGGAATGTCGCTGAGCGATTATGTGATTACGGAAGCGGGATTTGGCGCCGATCTGGGAGCGGAAAAATTTTTAGATATCAAGTGCCCGACCGGGGGTTTAGCGCCGAAGGCACTGGTACTGGTTGCGACGATCCGTGCGCTACGTCATCATGGCGGTGCCAAAAAGGAAGACTACAATACACCCAATATGGGGTTTGTTGAAAAGGGATTTGAAAATCTCGAGAAGCATATTGAAAATTGTAAGAAATTCGGCCTGACCCCCGTTGTCGCGATCAATCATTTTCACACCGACAGTGAACCGGAAATAAAGCACGTTCAGGATCGGTGCGCCAAGCTTGGCGTAAAGGCCGTCGTGTCAAAAGGCTGGGCGCTCGGTGGCAATGGGACAACGGATCTGGCCAAAGCAGTCTGTGAAATAATAGACAGCGGCGTCAATCGTTACCAAAAACTTTACGACTGGAATCTTCCCATCGAAGATAAAATAAAAACCATCGCAACGGAAATTTACGGCGCTTCCAAAGTGGCTTATTCTTCGAAAGCCATGTCACAGATTCGCGACTTCAATAAACTCGGATTTGATAATTTGCCGATCTGCATGGCAAAAACACAAAAATCGTTTTCGGATGATGAATTGAAAATCGGGCGACCGACTAATTTTATAGTCACGGTACGTGAATTTGAAGTGGCCACGGGCGCGGGATTTATTATTCCCATCCTTGGCGATATGATGCGTATGCCCGGCTTGCCTTCCGTCCCGGCCGCCGAAGGAATGGATATTGACAATCAGGGAAATATAACCGGTTTATCTTAATGCGAGACCTTCATGTCTAAAAATTTAGGTGAATTATCCGGCCGAAAAGGCCTTGTAACAAATCTTTTCGAGGAATTAGCCCGTGTTGCAGAGCCTACGGGTACACCGACAAAGGATGACCTTGAGAAAATTCGGGAGGAATTTCTGGTTGGAAAGTCGTCCGTTTATGGCGCTGTCTCCTTTTATGATTTTCTGAAGCCTGAAAATAAGGGAAAGAAAGTTTATGTTTGTAATGGCAGCGCCTGCTTGACCGCCGGAACACAAGAAAAGCTCCATGCACAATTAAACACTCATTTTACCACGGATGAAATCGGCGAAATGTGTTGTCTCGGCCGATGTCATGAGAATAATGCGTTTCACGTCGGAGGCAAAAATTATTCCGGAACCGACATAAATCATATCAAGGAAATCAAAGGTACAAAAAGACCAACTGCCGAATCCTACGGCGTAGCATCTGAAGGTACGCCTATTCTCACCGCCGATTACGGATCGATTAAACAGTTTTATAAAATCTTCACCGACTGTCTGAGTAAGTCTCAGGCTTCGCTTTTAGATGAACTTCACCAATCGGGTCTTCGCGGACGAGGCGGTGCCGGGTTTGCGATGGGATTCAAGTTAGAATCTTGTATGAAGACACCGTCGGATATCAAATTCATCGTATGCAATGCCGACGAAGGTGATCCGGGAGCCTTTTCCGATCGTTACATAATGGAGCAACGCCCTCATTCCATGTTGATGGGCATGATGATTGCAGGATATATCACCGGTGCGAAGTATGGCGTTGTTTACATTCGCGGCGAATATCCGGAATCCGTCGAAATCGTTGATAAAGCGATTGCTGATTTGCACAAGGAAAAGCTATTAGGCGAAAACATAAATGGCTCAGGTTTCTCATTCGAATTTAAGGTCATCAAGGCGCAAGGCGCCTATATCTGCGGTGAAGAGACGGCTTTGCTTTCATCCATAGAGGGCCAAAGGCCGGAAGTTCGCGTCCGACCTCCCTACCCGACTCAACAAGGATTGTTTAACAAACCAACCGTGGTCAATAACGTCGAGACGCTCGCCAATTTGCCTTTCATTATGAAAAATGGTGGTAAAGTTTTTGCCGCTATCGGCACACCAAAATCATCCGGTACAAAACTTCTATCGCTGGATGGATTTTTTAAAAAACCCGGAATCTATGAAGTTGACATGGGAACACCGCTACGCACCGTGATTGATGATCTCGGAGGCGGTTTCAATGAGCCCGTCAAAGCCATGCATATTGGCGGACCGTTAGGCGGATTGGTTCCGGTCAGTAAAATTGATAGTCTTACCGTAGATTTTGATTCGTTTTCCAAGGAGGGATTTCTTCTTGGCCATGCTTCCGTCGTGTGTATTCCCGAAAAATTTCCGCTCATACAATATATCGAACATCTTTTCAGATTCACGGCCCATGAGAGTTGCGGGAAGTGCTTCCCTTGCAGGATCGGATCAACACGCGGTTATGAAATGCTCGAGAAAGCGCAAAAAGAAAATTACAAAATTGAAATGACACTTATGACAGACCTGCTCGAAACCCTGGAAACAGGTTCGCTGTGCGCGTTAGGAGGCGGTCTGCCGCTCCCGGTTAAGAACTCGTTAAAATATTTTGAGGCCGAACTCGCGCCTTATTTTAAAAGATAGGATGATTATGAATGCAACCGCTTACATCAATGACAAAGCCTATACGATTCAAAATGGCGATACGATTCTAAAATTTGTTCGCCGAAATTTGGGCAAGGATCTCGTCCCAACGCTCTGCGATGCTCCCAATCTCGAGCCTTTCGGTTCATGCCGTGTGTGCAGCGTTGATGTTGCTCCGGTCAAGAATGGCCCGTCAAAAGTTCAGGCGTCCTGCCACACGCCCGTGACGACGAATTCATACATCTACACCGATTCCGATAGAATAAAAAGATTACGTAAGAATATCGTCGAATTGGTTCTGACCGACCATCCGCTCGACTGCCTGACCTGTGAAGTTAATAATAACTGTGAATTGCAATCGGTTGCGGCAAGAGTCGGCATCCGCGATGTACGATATCCCGAAGGCAAAAACCATCTCGGACAGAAAAAGGATCACAGTCATCCTTACATGACATCCGATTTTTCGAAATGTATTAACTGTTTTCGTTGCGTCCGCGCGTGCGATGAAGTTCAGGGTGAATTTGTCTTAAGCATGGCCGGCCGTGGGTTTGACAGTCATATTGTCAAAAGTTATGAACAATCTTTCTTCGAGTCGGATTGCGTGAGCTGCGGAGCGTGCGCGCAGGCCTGCCCTACTTCGGCTATTTCCGATGTGTTTGAGTCGAAGTCCGTTGTCGCCGATAAAAAAGTTCGAACGGTTTGCACGTATTGCGGCGTTGGATGTAATCTGGATGTCGCGGTGGTCAACGGTAAGGTGAAATCAATTCAAGCGCCGTACGATGCCGAAGTTAATCAAGGTCATACGTGCTTGAAAGGCCGCTATGCTTTTTCTTTTTACAATCATCCCGACCGAATTCGCACACCGCTTATCCGCAAAAACGGAGAACTCGTTCCAGCTACATGGGATGAAGCGTATCAATTCATAGGCGATAAATTGAAAAGCATCCTTGCAACGTATGGGCCGGATTCGATTGCAGGAATTTCCTCCGCTCGCTGTACCAATGAAGAAAATTATCTGATGCAAAAATTTATCCGTGCGGTCATCGGCACCAATAATATCGACTGTTGTGCCCGCGTTTGCCACTCACCGACCGCTCTGGGTATGCAGAGAGCCTTTGGCACTGGCGCGGCAACGAATTCCATTGAAGACCTAAAATTTACCGATTGTATCATGGTGATTGGCGCAAATCCAACCGATGCGCATCCTGTCACCGGAGCGAAATTCAAACAATTTGCGATGAAGAGTAAAACCACAATCGTGATTGATCCCAGGCGCACGGAACTCGCGCGCTACGCTACGCATCACTTACAGCTTCGCCCCGGCACGAATGTGGCCTTGCTCAATATGATGCTTTATTACATCATGACGGAAAGCCTTGAGGATAAGAAATTCATTGAAAATCGGACGGAAGGATATGAGGATTTCCGTCAGCAAATTATGAACGTGAATATTGATGAAATGGAAAAGGTCACCGGCGTTGATCGCATTCAAGTTCGTGATGCGGCAGTGGCGTATGCCAAAGCTCCTAATGCGATGTCCTTTCATGGCCTCGGCGTGACGGAACACACCCAAGGATCCTATACCGTGATGCTTATTTCCGACCTTGCGATGATTACCGGTAATATTGGTCGACCCGGAGTTGGCGTGAATCCCCTTCGTGGGCAAAATAACGTTCAGGGGGCTGCGGATATGGGCTGCCAGCCTCATCAGGGCGCGGGATATATGAACGCCTACGATCCCGAAATTAACAAACAATACGAAGAATTCTATAAGACGCGAATTCCATTAGGCAAGGGCCTCAAGATACCGGAGATGTTTGATGCCTCGATCAAAGGCCAATTAAAGGCAATCTGGCTTATGGGTGAAGACGTCGTACAGACGGATCCGAATACCAACAAGGTCATCGCCGCTATGCAAAACCTCGAATTGCTCGTCGTGCAGGAATTGTTCCTGACGGAAACGGCGAAATATGCGACCGTGATTCTGCCGGGTGCGTCCTTTTTGGAAAAAAGCGGGACGTACACCAATGGTGAACGGCGTATTCAGAGAGTTAAGAAAGTCGTCGAACCGCTCGAAGGAACAAAAAGCGATGGGCAGATCATGGTCGATATCATGAATCATATGGGCTATGCACAGCCGCCTTACGAACCGGATACTATGCTGGAGGAAATTTCACAAATCGTCCCGTTTTTTGCGGGTGTCAAATGGGATGGGTTGGGCGATAATGGCCTGCAATGGCCTGTAAAGAAGAGTGGAGTCGATACGCAAATACTGCACACCGAATCCTTCCAGCGCGGGAAAGGCAAATTTCACTATTTTGATTTCAAAGAATCGAATGAAATTACACAAAATGGGAAAGAATATCCGTACATCATTACTACTAATCGTGAATTGGAACACTATAACGCGGGCACGATGACGCGTCGAACCGGTAACGTTGACATTTTGATCGAAGACGTCTTGATGATAAATCCTGCGGATGCTCAAAAGCACTTCATCAGCGATGGGGACATGGTTTGCGTCGAGTCGCCAAGAGGAAAAGTCGACATTAAAGCGCGAATTACGGATGAAGTAAAATCAGGTATTCTTAGTACGACATTCCATTTCCCGGAAGTTCTGCTTAATATCATAACAAGTGACGAGCACGACAGCGAAGCCATGTGCCCGGAATATAAAGTTGTATCGGTCAACATCCGCAAGAGTAAGGGTAAATTCAAAAAAGAAAAAGTTCTCGGATAAAATACGAGCACCACGCAGAATGAACCTCACTTCCGGCCGATTGTTATACAATAAAATCGTAGAATCCGACTTATCGAACTACCTAAGTTGGTACACCCATGAGGAGGTCATGCGATTTGTCATGGGACGTCCTTTTACCGAAGCGGAAGCCCTAGCGCGTTTTGACAAGGCGCTCAAGACGAATGAGGACTATCCGCAAGTTGGCTGGTATTGTGTTTCCGACAAAAAAAACCAAAATTTTGTAGGTATTGCAAAATTGGTCTTTGTAGAAATGGGTCTGGCGGAAGTGGGATACGGGATGATGCCAATCCATTGGGGTAAGAAATTAGGAACGGAGATGCTGCAAACTCTGGTGGACTATGCACAAACAATTGCGGAAATTAATGAACTTCTTGCCATTGTCCATCCGGACAATGTCGCGACCAAAAAAATTCTCGCCAATCAGAATTTCACATTGATCAGTTCCGGCTTTGAAGATAGTCGGCCGGCGGAATATTATCGATTACCAATAAGCGGAAAGCCCTAGCCTTATCTCGTTTTTGCATGCCTATTGAAGCGGCAATTCGAGTCGGATCGTGGTGCGTTTATACTTGGATTTTGCTCCGGCACTTACCTTCTTGAATCCCAGTTTTCGATAAAGCGCCAACGCCGCTTTTAGTCGTACACTTGTTTCGAGGAAAACGTTATCGGCTCCTAAACGGCGGGCCTCAGCCAAAACACTACGGGCAAGCAATAAGCCGATTCCGTGTCCTTGAAATCGATCATCCACGGCCATTTTGGCAAGCTCCATAGTGCCTTCGCCATGATTGATCAGGCCGCAAACTCCAATCGCCTCGCCATGATGAACGGCGACGAAAATTTGGCCTCCTCCCTCAATAATCTTTTCCGGCTGAGATAAGATCTTTTTGTCTAAAGGCTCAATCGTGAAGTATTTTTTTAGCCATACGTAGTTTAAACGCTTAAAATCTTCGGCCCACCTCGATTCAAACATCTGGATATTGATTTCTTTCTCACTCCGTGTTCTTAAAAGAAGCTGTATGCGTGAGAACATGTCGTTTTGATCCAACGCTTTTTCGATCTGCGTAAAAACATCCAAAATATTCGTTTCAGATTCCTGCAAAAGCAGCTGATTTGCCTTCTCAATATCATCCCAAAGCGGCTTTAGTCTTGCCTCCATGGCGATCCCTTTTGGGGTAAGCCTAAGTACACGACGGCGAGCGTCCGCCCGATCCTTGTTCGATGTCAAAAGACCCGCGCGCTCCATTTCTCGCGCAATAAGGTGAACAGCCGCGTGTGTAAAACCAAGCGCTTCGCCCAGTTCCGTGACGGCCATACCGCCTCGCAAAAGCTGTCGGTACATCACAAACCAACGGGCTTCAAACTCCAGATTCTGCATTTTATAGATGCGGGTCACATCGCCGGCCATCCTCTCACTGAGGCGTCGCAGACGACCTGACAGCGCCAAAGCACCCAGTTCCATATAAATATCCATGTCGCCCTTATAAAAGTATCTCTATATATGTTGCAATTAATTTACACGAATATTTCCGCAGTGCCAAATAAATTAATTGCCGACGGTGATTGTTCATAAAACAACGGCTATCACGTTGGCCGCGTGGCCATTAAAATTTCTTGATTCCTGAAGTATTTATAAATAGCTTTTTATGTTAATTTCTCACCTCACAGAACATACGTGTTTCTGAAAACGATAGGACTATGAAGCGACTCCAGACCGGTACCGAAAGTAAGAAGTTCCCCGATTACGAAATCTTACTTGTAGACGACGAGGAAAACGTTTTGTCCGTTTTATCACGCCTTTTGTCAGAAGATTATAAAACCTATACAGCTACCTCAGGACAGGCCGGTTTGGAGATTCTGA
>JANNSF010000107.1:0-32064 GCA_031402315.1 bacterium
TCTGAGCGATCCGACGATTTCCTCCATTCTCGCCGCCAAACTCCAGGCGCTCAGTGGTGCGATCAGTAAGAGAAGGTGAGGGCACTTTTTGATTTGCCGAATTGTCGTGAAATGCGAATTCTAACATTCTGGACTCCCTTGCCCGGATCGTAGAGTAGGCAAGGGTTTCGCGCGCACGGTAGCGATCGGTTCCGCGTCATATAAAATTGACGCCCGCTAAAACAGCGTCGAAGTAAACACGACTGTAGAAGTTCATTCTTTTGCTTACGTTATTCTTTTGCTTGCCTCTTCTCACTTATCTTTATAATTTAGTACCGCACATCAAATCGGATCACCACGTTTGGTCATTGGAAAAATAATTTTAGCATCTTCCTCACCCCGCAGAGCTCAGATCTTACAGCAAGTGGGATTTGAATTTGAAGTGTATCCGAGTCATGTCGAAGAGATTTCAGCTTTTGAAACGCCGATCGAAATGGCCATGGAGCTGGCCGAAAAAAAAGCAAAAGAAGTGGCCGGTCATTTCCCCGGAAAGGTCATTCTGGGCGCTGATACGGTCGTGTACTTAGACGGAAAAATTTTTGGAAAACCGGAGCATGCGCAGGAAGCTTTTGTGATGCTTAATTTTTTGAGCGGGCGAAAACATACCGTCGTGACGGGTATTTCATGGGTCTGCGATGAAAAAGTCGTAACGGAATATGAATCAACGGAGGTAACGTTTCGGAATTTGCAGAATGAAGAGATAGAACGCTACATCGCAACCGGTTCACCCATGGATAAGGCCGGTGCCTATGGCATTCAGGATGCGAGCGCGATTTTTGTCGAAAAAATTGACGGCGATTTTTATAACGTCGTTGGACTGCCGATTGCAAAAGTGTATTCGATCTATATGAACAAATTTCGAACCTGAAGTAGAAAGAGCCACTAAGTCACCTCCGCAGGAGACAAGATTTTTGAAGCATATTGTGGAACTTGATGTCTTTGCGTCTTTGTGGCGAAAACATAGGACAGACCTACGATAAAAATGGAAACACGCTACTTCATTGAATTTTCGGAACGATTGCGCCACGTGCGCATCGCCGGGGAATATTCCCTGGAAGAGATCGCCGGCGAAGCCAAACTCAACGTGGCTTACCTCAAAAAAATCGAATACGGTGACTTTATATTTGCACCGCCGGTCTATGTAGAAGGTTATCTCCGAATCTACGCCAAGGCGATCGGACTTGAACCGAATGATGTCACGAGGGAATTTCACAGCACCCTCAAGAAGATCAATTATCTTCACTCGGATCGGGCCGTGGTCATGGATGAAAAGCCGGACCTGCTTTCGGATGAAATTGATGCTTTCAATCCGGAAGCGCACGCCGATATTGATTCGGAACTGGACGAAGCGGTACGTGAAAAATTGCGCCGCGAAAAGAGATCGAACTTCATTGTGATGGGGGTGGGCGGGGTTCTGGCCGCGTTCAGTGTTTATTTTATTTTGAGCGATTCGTCCGCTCCTCCGCAAGATACAAGAACTATTGCGAAATACGATAAAAAGAGCGAAATTTATCAATCTAAAAAATTAGAGCCCCGCAAACGGCTCGCATTTTTTTTGTCGGATCCGATTCTCACCGAAGAAGAAAAATTGGAACGCGCTCAGCAGCGTGAAAAAAAAATGAACGACAGCTTAAAAATCGTACAAAATTTTGTCAGCGTCAAAGGGAAGGGAGCCCCCAAAGCCATCTCAGTCCAGGATGCCGCCAAAGACTTAGAAAAACGTATACAGCCTTAAGGAGCCTTTATGTTCGATTACATTCGTGATCTTAAACTTCGTGTAAAACTCATGATCAGTTTTGGTCTTTTTGCGACCATCTTCATGTCGGTCGTGACCGTGATTTTTACTCTACGCTTATACGACAAGTCGGTTGAAAATCAGGGACTCGCCCTCAAAAATTACGCGCAGATCACCGGCAATAGCATTAGCTCGGGCTTGGACTTCGGAGATAAGGCCAGTGTATCCGGTTCTTTTGAAACCATCAAAGGCAATCTCGAATACATTATTGTTTACGATGCTTACGGAGCGGCCTTTGCCAGCTATTTTAAAAATCCAAAATTGGAAAATCCGATTCACGATGTTGTCAATCGAAATATTACAAATTGGAGAAACTCAAAAAAAGTTTCCTGGATGTTCGAAACCACGAACATGAATTGTATTGTCGTCGCGGTCCAAAACAGCGTGGGCAATGAGATTGGTGTTTTGAGTATGGGTATTTCGACCGCCGTTATTGATGACGAATTTGATCAGAATATGTGGTTTGGTATCGCTCTCCTTGTTACGGCGGTTGGCCTGGGACTGCTCGTTGCTTTTTACTTAAGCCGTATACTGGTAAAACCTATCAATCAAATTCTTTTTCGCCTCAAAGATATTGCCGAAGGGCAAGGCGATTTGTCGAAACGAATTGATATTTCGTCGCGCGATGAGATTGGGGATCTTGCCAAGATGTTCAATACGTTTGTTGAAAAACTACACGACCTCATCCTGCAAGTCGCCAAAGCGTCGGAACAAATCGGGGTGTCGGTGGACGGTATTAGTACGACCGTCAGCGGTGTGGCTTCCGGCGCAGAACAACAGTCGAATCAAGCGACGGTTGTAGCCGTGGCCGCGGAAGAAATGTCGGCCACCATCGTCCAAACGTCGTCCAATACCTCGGACGCGGTGCGCCTTTCCGAACAGGCCAAACAAGCGACGGAACGCGGCAAGTCGGTGGTTATAAATACGGTTGACGGCTTGCAAAACATTTCTCAGGTCGTCAGCGAGTCCGCACAAAGTATGTTAGAGCTTGGTCGTACGGTGGCGCAGATCGGATCCGTCGTCGAAGTGATTAATGACATTGCCGATCAGATCAATCTTTTGTCGCTTAATGCTTCGATCGAAGCCGCGACCGCCGGTGAATACGGGAAGGGTTTTTCGGTCGTGGCCAATGAGGTGAAAAATCTTGCTGAAAATACAACGAAGTCGACGATGGAAATTTCCGCCATGATTGAAAAAATCCAACGCGCAATGGCGAATGCGATACGTGCCATGGAACGCGGAACAAGTGAAGTGGAGAAGGGACGTGAACTTGGCCAAAGAACATCCGATTCGTTTGATGAAATTTTGCGCGCCAATGAACACGTGCGGGAAATGATCACCAGTATCTCCGTAAGCACGCAGCAACAAAGCCATTCCGCCGAAGAGATTTCTAAAAATATCGAAAACATTGCCAACATCACGCGCGATACCGCGCAAGGCGCCCGCCAGATCAATGGTGTGACGGAACGGCTCGTCGGCCATTCGGCGCTGCTCAAAACATTAGTCAGCCGGTTTAAACTCGAAGATAAAAACGGATCACACGAATGAACATCTATCAAAATCTTTTAGATCTAAAGAATCAGAAGGGTTCCGGATATTTTGTTTTGATTGACCCCGATAAAAAATCGGAGGCCGAAACTCTGAAGACGGTCGAAACCTGCGTCGAAAGTGGCGTGGATGCGATTCTTGTTGGCAGCAGCCTGCTTTTGTCATCGCGGTTCAATTCGACAATTCAAGCGATTAAAAAAGAATTCACGATTCCGACAATCCTTTTTCCCGGAAGCGCTATCCAGCTTTCAGAATTTGCCGATGCGGTTTTGTTCTTATCTTTGATCAGCGGGAGGAACCCCGAGTTTCTGATCGGCACGCAAGTGCTGGGAGCGCCCATCATACGTAAGATGGGGCTGGAAGCAATATCGACTGGATACATGCTGATTGAATCCGGAAAAACAACCGCGGCGGAATTTATGAGTAATACAAAGCCCATTCCCCGCGACAAGCCTGAAATTGCAGTTGCGCATGCAATGGCCGGAGAATTGCTTGGCATGAAATTAATCTACCTGGAAGCGGGAAGCGGGGCGCTGAATTCTGTACCGGATGCCATGATCGAGGCGGTTACAAGCTACGTACAAGTACCGGTCATTGCAGGCGGTGGCATTCGGACGCCCGAAGAGGCCCGCAAAAAAGTGGAGTCGGGGGCATCCTTTATTGTCACCGGTAACATACTCGAGAAGACCGAAAATCTTAATCTTATTCGTGAATTTTCAGAAGCTGTTCATTGGAAAAGCACTCTCAAATTGAGTAAGGCGCAGTAGATGAGAACCACGATTCAAAATGCACTTCTTGTTTTTGCAAAAAAGCCCGAGCCGGGTAAAGTCAAGACGCGATTGACGCCTCCGCTTTCTCCACAAGACGCGAGCGAATTGTACTCGTGCTTTCTGAAGGACAGTTTTTCGCAATATGCGCATCTCGCGCAGAAAAACGATTGGCAGATTTTTATTTGTTATACACCTTCCAATGCAGGCCCTTTTTTTGAACAGCTATGGAGCGAACTCGATTTATCGCATACGGCGAAATTTATTCCGCAGGAAGAAGGCGATTTGGGACAGCGAATGGAAAAGGCTATGCGCCGATTGACCGATGACAAATACAGAACGGTCATTATTGGAACGGATCATCCGACCTTACCGGACCGGTATATTGAAAATGCGTTTGCCGAATTGAGTCATGTTGATGCGGTGGTGGGACCTTCGGAAGATGGCGGCTACTATGCACTTGGGCTCGACTCGGTACATCCGGCGATTTTTGAGAATATCGCTTGGAGTACCGATACCGTGTATCAACGTACGATTGCCAATCTGGAATCCGCCCATTATTCCTGGCATGGATTGCCGGTGTGGTACGATGTTGACGACGTGTCCTCATTCTTGCGTCTCTCCTCGGAGATCGGATATTCCGGAAGTCTTTATACGAAAAAATTTTTGAATGAAATGTCAAAGTCATGAGTGAAACAAATGCGAGTCGAAGCACGAAGGCCATCCATTTCCTGGCCGGCGGACGCCACTACGCGGTGGAACTTCATTATGTCAAAGAAGTTCTGCGTGCGGTCGAGTGCGAGGCGATGACCGAATTGCCGCCTTTTGTCGTTGGGATGATCAATTTGCGTGGCGAGGTCATCCCTGTAATCGATTTCTTAGAGCGCGCCGGCGGCGGAAAAACACAGATGAAGTCTTCGTCGAGGATGATGGTCGTCCGGATTAAGAACTTGCTTGTTGGACTCTTGGTCGAAGAGATTCGCGAAGTATTCGAATCTTCTGAAATTTCTAACCAATTCCAATCGGAAACCATCATCGATCCAAAATATATTTCAGGGTCTATCCTGCACTTGGGCGACACGTTGATATTAGTCGATATGGAAAAACTCTTAACGGACAAAGAATTTAAGAAACTTGAAGCCAAGCATGCTTAGTACAGAAGTAAAACGGCTTTCGGAATCGAGTTTTGACGAAAAGGAATTTATTCGTTTCAGGAATCTTATTCGATCCAAAAGCGGGCTTTTTTTCAGCGACAAAAAACGAAACGATCTGAAAACGGGCGTTTTGAAAGCTTTTCACTACGCCGGTCAGGAATCCTTGGACCGGTATTATTCCGAACTCTCCTCGGGCGGGTCCAATTCTGCTCTGTTTAAAACGTTGATATCCTTTATGACCGTCGGGGAGACGTATTTTTTTCGACATTTTGATGTGGTCGAACGCACGGTTATTCCAAATCTAATAAAGGCCCACCACCACGATCGCACACTGAGAATCTGGAGCGCGGGCTGTTCGACCGGGGAGGAGCCTTATACCGTCGCCATGACTCTGCATAACCTGCTGAATAAGGAACTGCACGAGTGGAACATCAAAATTGTCGCGACCGACATCAATATTAATTCCATTGACTACGCGCGGGATGCGCTTTACAGGCCGTGGTCGCTTCGGTCGATCAACGACTATTATAAGGAGCGCTATTTTACAAAGTCGGAAGGGCTCTACTACCTCAATCCTGAAATCCGAAGCATGGTTCACTTTGACTATATGAATTTGGTTGATGAAAGTTATCCTCTCGCAGAAAATTTTACGAAAGATCTGGATCTGATTTTCTGTCGCAACGTTACTATTTATTTTGAAGCCGAAACGACGATACAAATTATCAATCGGTTTTATAATTGCCTCAAAGATAAATCGATTCTGGCGGTTGGCCACGCCGAGCCGAGCAGTTTGATTTATGACAAGTACATTGCCGAAATTTATCCCGATGCCGTGATCTATCGAAAGGATGCCGCAGCTAAGAAGGAAAGCAATTATAAAATCGGCATTCGTACACGGCGTGACGTATTTGAATTTAAAGAATCCAATAAAACAGACTCGATCGTTCCGTCTCTGAATAAATTGGAAAAACAAATTCAGAATTTGGGCGGGATAAAATTCTCCAAAACAGATGCTCCGACGCCCGTCGCTAAGCCGGTCGTCAAAGTCGCCAAGAAAAAGGTTGAAAAAATTGTAGAGGTTGATTCCAAAGGCGAACGTCGCTCAGAGTGGAATGAATCGGCGTTATTTGCCGAAGGACTTGAAGATTTTGGATTTCGTAAATTTGAAGAATCAAAAAAGAAGTTTAAGGAAATAACGGAAAAGAATCCTGCCAATGGGCGAGCCCACTATATGCTGGCCCATATCTATGCCAATACGGACCACATTTCAGAGGCCCGTGAATATTGCAAAAAGGCCATCGAGAAAGATTCGTTGCTTATAGAGGCGTATTATCTTTTGGGACTGATCCTGAAGGAAGAAAATGCGTTTGATGATTCCATAAAAATGTTTAAAAAAACAATTTATATCGATCCCGATTTTGCATTGGGGTACTACGAGTTGGCGGTAAATTACTTTAAGATGAACGATACCATTCAGGGTCAGAAGTACTTGGTTCAGACTTCTCGAATTTTGAAGAATAAAACCACCGATGAACGCGTCGGGGTACTGGACGAATTGACAGTGCGTGAACTCTTGATGATGGTCAACATGTGGAATAACTAAACATACCGGACGAACGATGGACACCAAACAAAAAGAAGTTTTTGATGAATTGCATCGGCTTATCGAAGAGCTGATGCGCAATCGACAGACACCCGCGACCGAAAGCAAAGTTCTCCATGATCGGGCGCAGAAACTGAAGCAGGCACTTGTCGCGGAAGATACCGGTGAAAAAAGCGATTTGGTCGTTTTTCAGCTGGCCCACGAGTGTTTTGCGCTCGATACTCAGTTTGTGTATGAAGTGCGTGGCATTACGGACATTACGCCCGTCCCGTGTACGCCGGATTTTGTTTTAGGCATTACCAATATCCGCGGCATGATTTATTCCGTGATTGACATTCGGGACGCCTTTGGTCTTGATAATCAGGTGGTCACCGATAAATCTATGCTGATCGTCATTCACTGGAAAAATTTAGAATTGTGTATTCTTGTCGATGCTGTCCACGAAAAAATTTCGTTGCCCAAGCGTGACATCAAGAACATGCCAATTAAAGAGGGTACGACAAATTATCTAACAGGCTTTTTCATGAGCGCCGAGAGAAAAGTGACGATCTTAAATTGGGACGCCTACGTCCAGCAATCGAATATTATTGTAAACGAAGAAATATAATCGGGAGACTTTATGCTGAAAATACTTGAGAAGGAACTCACCAATCTATTGATGTTTGCGGGTGGCTTGGTCATTGCTTCAGCCCTTGTAATCGCAATCTTATACGTTATTTTTGGGAAGAAAAAGTATATTCTCAAAATCTTAATAAAGACTATTCCCGTGTTGGCCCTGCTTGGTTTTGAGGCCTTTGCGCTGGGTCTCCTGCGGGAAGACCTGTGGGCGTGGGTGATTATCATGCTGATCGGTGTACCGACCGCTTGCGGTTTCACGATTATGCTTTTCCAATCTTCATTGGAAATCTTGATTCATCTAGAGCGCGTGGTCAATAAAGTCATGGACCATGATTTCTCCGAACGCCTGAAAACATCGGCAACCGACGAGTTACAACTTGTTCAGGAAAATTTCAATGCCTTGATCGATAATATTGAAACGTCCCAGCATGCGACAAAAGACGCAACGTCCCGCTTGTCCTCGGTGGTTAGTGAATTGACCAATACCATGGAACAGCAAGTCATTGGCATGAATGAGCAGTCGACGTCACTCAATCAGACCACGACCACGACCCAAGAGCTTGCCGCCACTTCTCACCAGACGACCGAAAAAGCACAATTTGTCGTCGAAAGCACCGAACGAAGTATGGATATTACATCCCGTGGAAAATCTGCGGTTGATATGACGGTCGAGGAAATGAATGAAATCAAGCGACGCGTGGAGCGAATAGCCGAGGAAATTTTGTCATTGAGCGAAAAAACTCAGCAAATTGGAATCATAACGACAACGGTTAATGATATCGCAGAACAGACCAATATGCTTGCTCTGAATGCGGCGATCGAAGCCAGTAAGGCGGGTGAATTTGGAAAAGGTTTTGGCGTCGTTGCGTTTGAAGTTCGAAAGCTCGCCGAAAAAAGTAAAGAAGCTTCGCTCAAAATCCGTGACCTCATCACGCAGATTCAAAATGCAACAAATTCTACCGTAATGGCCACGGAAGAAGGATCCAAAAGGGTGGATATCGGTGTTGAAAAAATTCGTGAGGCCGGAAAGCACATGGATGAAAGTATCCAGTCGCTCGAAGAAAACGTCGGTTACGCGCAGCAAATTTTGGTGGGCAGCAAGCAACAGACGATTGGTATCGAGCAGATCACGTTGGCGATGGCCAATATCAATGAAGTTGTAAAGCAAGTGGCCAAAGGTACCGCCCAAACTCAGAACGCGGTAGATTCCGTATTACAATTGACCCACGAATTGGACGCTGTGGTCAATCGCGCGGGCAACAAAAAATAAAATTGAGGCTATACCCTTAAATAAATCCGGTATCTATGGAATTATCAAAAGACGAACTCAAAGAAATGATGACGATATTTAAGATGGAGAGCGAAGAGCATCTTAAAAATCTGAACAAAGGACTCCTCAAATTGGAAGAGTCGCCCGGTTCAAAGGAACTTTTGGAGGAATTATTCCGGACCGCCCATAGTGTAAAGGGTTCGGCGAGGATGATGGGATTTCAAAAGATTGAAGCGGTGTCACACCATATTGAAGATATGTTCGGTCTTTTGAGGCGCGGAGAAATTTCGTTGTCGCCGGAAGATTTCGATGTAATCTACGAAGGCGTGGATATGATTTCCCAGATTACCGAAGGTATTGCTCAGGAGGGAAGTGACGCCAAAATCGATATCACTCAAATTGTCAAACGCCTTCAGTCCCTGCATACGGAGCGTGATCAACCCGCCGTCAAGTCCGATAAGAAAAAAGGAAAAGTAGAAAAACCGGCGGTATCTCACGCCATTCCCGACGTCGACCCGGGCTACGTCGAAGAACTTGATGAAGAGGAATTTAAACCCTCCCCGGAGATTTTGCGGGATGAAATCATTGCCGAAAAAGTTGAACCGGGAAGCCCTGCGGAAGACAGTTTTATCCGCGTACCAACCAAACGACTCGATGAACTGATGAATCAAGTGAGTGAATTGGTCACGACTCGAATTAAATCAAATCAGCGATTGAACGATCTCAGGAAAATTCTTGAGTTTTTAGAAGAGTGGACTCAGGATGGGGAACATATGCGTTCGGTATTAGACAAGATATCAATGCGCTTGATGAAAGAAGAGTCATCGGGCGCTGCTTACATAGGTAGAGACGTCGTAAGTTCCTTAGAATTGAGGCAGATTATTCAATCGCACAATAGCTCCGCTGAAAAAATGACTGCGCTTAAAGAGTCGCTGGACCTCATCTTCGATCGTCAAAGTGAAGACAATTTGCGTACCTCCGTCATTACGACGGAAATCCAGTCCAACCTTCGTATTATTCGCCTCCTTCCGATCTCCACTATTTTTGATCTCTATCCGCGTATGATCCGTGATATTGCAAAAATGCAAAATAAAAAAGTGAAATTTGAGGTGGCCGGTGCCGATACGCGCGTTGACAAGAAAATTCTGGAAGAATTGAAAGATCCCCTTATTCACTTATTGCGAAATTCGATCGATCACGGGATTGAATCGATCGACGATCGTCAGAAAGCGGGCAAAAAAGTCGAAGGAACAATAGCCGTCAAGGCGGGCTACGTTGGAAATATGGCACAGATTGAGATCACCGATGATGGGCGTGGTATTGATACGGAGAAGATTTTACAATTGGCGATCAAGAAGGGTTATATCAAGGAAAACCAAATTAACGAGGTTTCAAAAAGTGATTTGATTAGTTTGATTTTTCATTCGGGTTTCTCAACGGCCAAAATAATAACCGACCTGTCCGGCCGCGGAGTCGGACTGGACGTGGTCAAATCCAATGTTGAGAAAATAAAAGGAACCATTGAAACCACTTCTGAAAAAGGAAAAGGAACAAAATTTACTATCAAGATACCACTCACGTTAGCCACGACGCATGTTCTCATTGTTGAGGCCGCGGGCGATCATTACTCGATTCCCATTGACTACATCGAGAGAACGGCGAGGTTGACGGAAGAGGAACTTTGGTCCGGCGGTCAGAATCCGATGATGATGATTGGCGACACACCGGTACCGCTTTTTAAGCTGGAAGATGTGCTTGGCGACGCACGGGGGCGGTTGAAAAACAAAGGATTGATCAAAGCCACGGCCGCACCGACGATGGGACAACATCTCACCAAAATTGAGACGAATAAGTTTCCGGTTGTCGTCTTCAATTCCGGCGGTCGCCGCGTAGCATTTTTGGTGGATAAGTTACTCGATGAACAGGAAGTTGTTCTAAAAAATCTCGGCCATCAACTCAAGCGCGTTCGAAATGTGGCGGGCTCAACCGTCCTCGGAAGCGGTAAAATATCTATTATCTTGGATCCTAACGACCTCATCAAATCGGTTCAAGGCTCTTCCAATAAATTTGTATTCCGTGAGCGTCGCCAGCGTGAATTAGCGAAGAAGCGCGTTTTAGTTGTCGACGATTCGATCACAACACGAACGTTGGAAAAAAATATTCTGGAATCGGCCGGATACCATGTTACGATTGCGACGAATGGTCAGGAGGGATATCAAAAATTGCACGAGGGCCAATTTGATATCGTCGTCAGCGATGTTGAAATGCCTTTTATGACCGGATTTGAATTTGCCGCCAAAGTGCGAAAGGAATCGAAATATCCTGATATTCCATTTATTCTTTGCACGTCGCTCGAGTCCGAGAAGGATAAACGAAAAGGCATCGAATCCGGTGCAAACGCCTACATCGTCAAGGGAAGTTTCGATCAATCGAACTTGCTTGAAACGATCGAGCGGCTCCTCTAAGTGTTATCAAGAATAAGAAAATATTAAATGCCAAAAATACTCATCGCTGAAGACTCGCAAACAATTACGATGATTCTTCAGAAAATTTTCGCGGCCGACGATGAATGTCAGGTGATCGGCATTGCCCGAAACGGTAAGGAGGCCGTTGAGAAGGCAAAGATTTTGAAGCCCGACATTATTACCATGGACATCCGGATGCCGATCATGGACGGGTTTGAAGCGACGAAATTGATCATGCAATCCAACCCAACGCCGATACTGGTGATCAGCGCCTCGGTCGGAAAAGACGATGATTTGAATATTGCTTTTAATGCCATTCGGGCCGGCGCACTGGACATCATTGAGAAGCCGAAAGGCAATTTGGCAATGGATTATGAATATATGGGACGTGATCTCATCCGAAAGGTTAAAATACTTGCGGGCGTAAAAGTATTCCATCATATCGGCGCCGGTAAATCGACACCCACCGCCGGCGTTAAGAAGCCGGGTACGCTGTACATGGCTCCTCAGGAAGCGGACATCTTGCGCGAGGCTATAAAAAAAGCCAAGTCTCCCTACGCCAAACTATTGCTACCGACCAAGCAACCGGAAATCATAGCGGTGGCGTCCTCAACCGGCGGTCCATCCGCGCTGCTCAAATTGCTAAAAATTCTGCCTGAAAATTATCCTATTCCCATTGTCATCGTGCAGCATATTTGCGAAGGCTTTGGTCAGGGATTTGTGGACTGGCTTAATAAAGAGTGTTCCATGAAAGTAAAGACGGCGGAACGTGGAGAGACGCTTCTGGCGGGGACTATCTACGTCGCGCCCGATGGATTCCATCTTCTGATAGATCCCGGAAAGGTGGTTCGCCTGAGCAAATCCATGGCCGTCAATGGACTTCGGCCTTGTGCAACATTGATGATGGAGTCCGTGGCAAAAGCCACCGGATCGGCCACGGTCGGTATCGTACTGACCGGAATGGGTCGCGATGGCGCCGATGGCATGCTGGCAATTAAAGAAGCGGGTGGATTTACACTGGCCCAAAGTCCGGAGTCGTGTGTCGTTTTTGGAATGCCAAAAGAGGCGGTCGAACTTGGGGTCGTTGATAAGATACTGCCGCCGGAAAAAATGACGCAGGAACTCATGGTGATGATAAAAAGCTTGCAAGCTGCGAACACTTAAAAGTTAAGACTATTACTTAAAGAAGTACATTATGGCAAAAGAGAAAATCCTCGTCGTCGACGATAGTGCAACCCAGTTGATCATGTATAAAATGGCTCTTACGAAATCCGGTTATCTCGTGATTTCGGCGAAGAACGGTGTGGAAGGCATGGGGCTTGTTGAAACAGAAAATCCCGATCTCATTGTAAGTGATATTATTATGCCCGAACTCAACGGCTACCAATTTTGCCGCCTGGTAAAAGACGATCCTTCGCGATCCCACATTCCTATTATTCTACTGACAAGCCTTGGGCAGCAACAAGATCGATTTTGGGGAATTGAGGCCGGAGCGAATAGTTTTGTTATTAAGTCGGTGAATACATCAGAGCTGCTGAGTGAGGTCGAACGTCTTCTGAAAACAACGGTCAAGCCGGCCATCACAGACTTCGTTCCGAAAGAAGAGGGTCGCCTCCATATCGACAATCCTGAAAACGCGGAAGAGAGTATCAAGTCAAAGCTCAACCGGATACTAGAGAAATTGCTTTACGAATCAACCGTATCCAATCGAATGCGGGATTTGTCCCGTTACGCTTACAATCGTCAGGAGATGTTTGCCAAGTGTTTTGATCTTTTTCGCCAGATCGTCGAATACCATACCGGCATTCTCACGCTATTCGAAAAGGACAGTATATCCTTTACGCTCGACGTGCAAAAGGACATTTCGGATAGTTTTCTGGATAAAAGCATCGCGGTGATTCTCGAGCAGGAATTCAATCCCGATGAAGTTCGTCATGGATTTACAAAAACCGTCAAGCGCGATATTCTTGGCGAATCGCGAATCAGGTCGTCCGGCGTTACCGATGTACAGTCGTTCCTCGTAGTTCCGCTGCGCGACGGCGAAGCGGTTATTGGTTCGCTCTCCGTATTTGCGGCCGAGGGATTTGTCTACAATCGGGACATCTACAGACTCATGCAGATTATCACCCGTGAATTGACGCTTACACTCAAATACATTTGGAAATTGGAAGAAATTGAACGTATGAAGGGAAATTTTACATCGACGATTGTAAACGACTTGCGTAGTCCGGTCATTGCGAATCAGAGTTTTGCGGATGCTTTATTCAATGAATACGTCGATCCAATCACGGAAGACCAAAAGGAAATTCTATCCAATATTATTACGAATAACAAAAAACTCTTAAGTTTCATGAACGATATCATTGACATCTCCAAAGTTGAAAGCGGTTCATTGGAGGTCTTTCCGGAACACCATTCGATCAAGGCCATGTTGGACGACGCCATCAAGAACATGACCATTCTGGCCGAACAAAAGGATATTTTGATTTCGCATGAATTTAAGAATGAAGCGCTGAAGGGATATTTTGACGGTGAAAAGATAGTCCAGGTCTTTAATAATCTTATAGGTAACGCTATTAAATTCACGTCGCCGGGAGGATCAATTACCTTGGGAGCCACGAAGGACGACACCGGTCCAAACGCAATACGATTTTGGGTGCAGGATACGGGTGTAGGAATACCCGAAGAAGAGCTATCCTTGATTTTTGAAAAGTACAAAAACAAAGGCGGTGTATTTTCGAGCGATGACCATGCGGGAGGCGGCGGGATTGGTCTGGGTCTGGCGATTTGTAAGTCCATTACGGAGGCCCATCAGGGCCGCATTTGGGTTGAAAGTAAGGTAGGTGAGGGCTCCACTTTTTATTTTACTGTTAATCTTGGCGATAATTAATTAGAATTCGACATGGATATTTTTCAGCCGGAAGAACAAGACGAAATAATCATTGGTGATGAGGAAAAAAATCGTCTCAAAGATTTTTTAGCAAAACTTGTGACCGACAGCGCACAGCAAGGCGTAAGCCTTGTGGCCTTGAAAAACGCGAGGGTTACCAAACCAATTTTATTTTATCTGGCCAAGGAAGGAAACAGTCACGCCAGCTATGTTCTTTCGGAACTCAATCTAAGGGGAATTTTAGAAGAAGCCAAAAATCCGGACACTAAAGAGGAGATTGCAACCGAATTGCTGGCGCGCCTCGTGACATGCAATGTGCCATCCATAAGACGGCGGGCCATTCATCTTCTTTTGCGGGTCAACGCGGACAAATTGACAGAAGTCATTCAGGAAAAAGCGCTTTCCGCCAATTTGAAGAACGAAATTTTTGCCGATGTGCTGGCGGATGAGGAGACTGGACTGCGCGTGATGCTTAGAATGCTAAAGCACATTGGCACACCGCAGGAAATAAAAGAAAAGATCATAGCCAAAATTTCGCGCATTCGAAAAATGATCGAAGAAAACAGCGCCCAAATTCTGGACTGGAACCATAGAATTGACGATCTTGAAAAGCGAAAAAAAATCAAATTTCACTCCATTGAAAAGTACCATGACGAAGTCATGCAGTCGATGGACGAATTCAAAACACTGCCTAACTTTGTGATGGATCTTAAATTTGATGTTGAATTGGCCTTTGAAAACCTAAAGAATTCCGTGAAAAATCAATAATTGTTATGCCTGTTGACCCTCCTGACCGATCCGGATATTCTCCCACACCATTTCTTATCTACTTGACAATGTTTTTTGGAATTTCTGCGGCGGGAATATTTTTAGTTCCATCCAGTCGCGGAATTGGAACGCATGAATCCATGGGATTGCCGCCCTGTGGATTTTTGACTCTGACCGGTATTCCTTGTCCATCGTGTGGACTGACAACGTCCTTTGCTCATTTTTTGCACGGGCACTTTCAGGCCGCGTTTGTCGTGCAGCCTTTTGGATTCATTTTTTATGTTACTCTGATGATGCTGGCCGGCGTTTCACTTTACGCGGTAGCCCGCGAGGTTCCGTTTTCGCGCATTATTTCTTCCGCCCGCTTTGAAAAAGGGCAATTTGTCCTTCTTATTATTTTTGTATTCAGTTGGTTCTACAAAATATGGTCCATGAAAGGTACTATTGTATGACCCGATGGCTCGATTATTTTAAGGGCAATGACCTTTCTACAAATTTGAGAGCCATCATGGGCGGCGTCTTTGTTGTGTTTGGAATCTCAATCCTATTTGGCAGTATCTTACCGGCTCACTTGAATGGAAATTTTCAGAATATCATGGGGCTCATTATGATCGGCCACGGAATCTTCAGAATAGTCCACATTCCGTATAAGAAAAACCTGGAGCGAAAACATAATGAAGAAGGGGACTACGAATGATTCGAACAGTACTTTGCCTAGGTCTGCTTTTTGTGTCGTGCAGAAACCGGGAGGCCCCGTCCACACCTACCTCGGGAGAATTGAAGCTGATTTGCGACGATGCGGTTTCATCGGTCGTGGAGGCCCAAAAGAGCGAGTTCTTAAAAAATTATCCCCTTTCAAAAATCTCAATGACGTACGCGTCGGCATCGGCGGCGATTGTAAAACTGATTAATAACGACATTGAATTTATCATCAGTTCACGTGAATTGGACACGACGGAAACGGAATTCCTGATCCGAAATGACATCAAGGTCTATTCTCAAAAATTTGCTCTTGATGGTATCGCGATCTTGGTGAATAGCGAAAACCCTTTGACCGAATTGAGCATGGGACACCTTGAAGCCATTCTTTCAGGAACTATGTTGTCGTGGCGTGAGATATCGGATACGTTACGTTTTCCCCCCAGCGTACGTCAGATCAACGTTCTATCCGACGGCCGCCGTTCGGGGAATTATGCTCTTCTTCGTCACTTACTTTTTTCCAAGGAAAATCACCTTTCTAAAGACGCCGTCATCATAACGGGAGATTCTCTCCAAAGTGCGGCACCGAAACTGCTGGAGGCGCTTTCGGAGGATCCCAGTTCCATCACCTACGTGAGCACCTCTTGGCTTGGTAATAATCCGGAATACCTGAAATATTCTGAAAAAATTCGAATACTAAAAATTGCTTCGGACGATCTCCATAAGGCGGTCGATCCTATTCCGGGATATGTTTACCGAGGCGATTACCCGCTGCGTCGAATGTTATTTATCATGCACCGTCAAACTTATACGGGGCTTGCTGCCGGATTCACAGCCTATATCACCGGTAACGAAGGTCAGAAAATTTGCCTCGCCAATAACATTGTGCCCGGCATGAACCCAATTCGGCTCAAGAGGGATTGAGTGCAAGCTTGACGACATAAAAACTTCTTGTTTTTGAATTTATTTTATACGATTTTCAAACCGCTTTTCTGAAAAAGCTTTTCTTTTTTTTAAATGAATTGGCGTTACTAAATCAAAGGATTCACGATGAGTCGTTTTTACAAATTGTGTGTATTTATTCTGCTAACGGGGTCGCTTTCTGCGCAAAATTTTAAAGACGGTATTAAACGGGCGCTTAATAAGGATAACAAGGGCGCGATTGAATACTTTCTCAAGATGACCGGAGACTACCCGAAGAACCAGGAAGCGCACTATTGGCTTGCCTTTGCGCTGTTTAATGACGGGCAAACCGACATTGCATTGGAAGAAGCTAAATCCGCGTTTACGCTGAAACCAAAGTACACGGACAATCGCAAACTATTGCTCAAAATCTATCTGAAAAAGGAAATGTTTTCGGAGGCTTTGGGAGAGTGTGAATATTTAATCAAGGAATCCAAAAAAGATATACCCCTGCGAATGGATCTTTGCGAGGCCTACATCGGTCTTAACAAATATCGCGAAGCGAGCGACGAACTATCGAAGCTGGAAGTTGAAAAACCCAACGATGTCAAGATTTACACTTTATTGGGTGATGTGTACGGAAAACAGCGTGTCAATTTTGAGGCGATTAAATATTACAATAAAGCGCTGGGGGTGGATGCTAACGCGGTTGAAACGAAATTAAAGCTTGCCAAACTTCATTTCCGAGAAAATCAGTATAACGATGCTTTGAAACAATACCTGGATGTGGTTCGCCTAGATTCCAATAATCTGGACGGTCTTTTGTATTGCGGATACATTTATTTTAACGCGGGCAAGTCGAATATAAACGAGTACGGAAAGGCTATCTTCTACTTGCAAAAATACATTGCTCTGAGGCCTAACGATTTTCAGGGGTTTATGTTCCTTGGAAAAAGTTGGCATGCGCTACGGAGTTGGCAAAACGCAGCGGATAATCTGGAAAAAGCAATTGCACAGGATGATTCATCCAAGATTAAAGAGGAAGCCACAAAACTCCTGTCTGAATCGTATACCGGACTTGGAGCTACTTATAAAAAGAATGGCGATACACTTAGTACCATTAAGTTTTATGAAAAAGCGTACGGCCTGAATAAGGATTTTTATCCTCTCTTTCACGAATTGGGATTGATGTACTACACCTCCAAAAACTACGGGGAAGCCAAACGGTGGTTTGGTAAGCGGGTTGAAGCGAGTCCTCAGGATTCGATGGCTTTTTCATCGTGGTTCTTAATGGGCGTATCCAAATACTATTCGTCCAAGAGTCGGCCGGATAGTTTGAAGGCCGTGGACGACATCAAAAAATCGCTCGAACTAAAGTCAAACACCAATAACTATGCAACTCTGGGCGGCATTTTGCGTACTTTGGATTCAACCAGTCAGGCGCGTTGGGCCTACCAACAAGCGATTCTTACGGACAGTACCAATACCAGAGCCTATTCCGACCTTGGAATCTTGATTTTTAATATGCCAAAAAGCCTTCCGGACGAGGCGATTAAGAATTTTCAGCTTGCGATCAAATTTGATTCCAAAGGAACGAATAAAGGAGCCAATTATTTTCTAGGACTCGCGTATATGCGGGCAAAAAAGGGAAAAGAGGCGAAAGAAGCCTTCAAAAAGTATCTGGAACTGGATCCGGAAGGAATTTATAAGAAATCGGCGAACGATAACATTAATAAAATAAAGCCATAATACATTCTTCACGCAAATAAAATACATATAGGATAGGAAGTCATGAAAGTAAAAACAGATCCCTCAGGCGTTGTCATTATCTATCCAAAAGGGAGATTGACGGGCGGAGCAGAGACGGATGAATTAAAACAAGAAATCGAACGCATCGTGGCCGAAGGTCATACGAAATGCGTGATTGATCTTGGGGATACGCTGTATTTGAATTCAACGGCACTGGGGCTCTTGGTTTCTGCTCATAAAAAGTTCATAGACCGCGAAGGTAAACTCAAGCTTTGTCGTGTTGGAAAGAGCATTGACAATATTTTGGTCATTACCAAGTTGTCGCTTGTTTTTGAGGTTTATGAGACAGAGACCGACGCGGTTTCAAGTTTTAAATAAAAACCTTGTTTAACTCATAAGAGAATTCTATTTTTTAACGCAATTCGAAAAATCATTTTTAGTAAAAATAACCATCCATTTTCAGGAGGACATTTGAAATGAAGCAATCGGTGTTTATGACAGCATTATTGACGACCGCGTTTATCGTTTCGATTTTGGTATTTGAATTTGTTTTTGGCGCAGAAGGCGATGCATTTGGTCTCCATTACATTTATGCGGGTGGACCGCTGGTTGTTCTCTTGATGGTCTTATCCATCATGATTATTACCTTTATATTTGAGCGTATTTTTTCCCTCCGCAAAGCTAACGGGAAAGAATCGTTGCCGTTTTTCCTCAAAAAAGTTCAAAAAAGCCTCTTGGATGGTAATATTGAAACCGCGATTGAGGTTTGTGATCATCAAAAAGGTTCGTGCGCTAATATTGTTAAAATGGGCCTCGAAGGCTACCTTCGTGCCGGTAAAATGGGGATGAATATGGAAAAGCGCACGGCGGAGACCAAGCGCGCCATCGAAGAAGCAACATCGCTTGAAATTCCGCTGCTTGAAAGAAATTTGATTGCCATGTCGACGATTGCGTCGATTTCTACGATGGTTGGATTGCTTGGAACCACACTGGGAATGATCCGGGCGTTCAAAGCGCTGGCACAATCCGGGTCCCCGGACGCCGTTTCTTTGTCCTTAGGTATTTCGGAAGCTCTGATTAATACAGCCGGCGGACTCTTTGCTGCGATTATTGCGATTACCGCATATAATTACTTCGTAAACAAGGTCGATACATACACCTACTTGATTGACGAAGCCAGCTACAACATGGTCGAAATTTTGAATACCAGAGAGACGGAAGCAAAGTAATACTTAACGAATCGAGGTTTTATGTCAAAAGTCAAAAAACATCGAGTAGGCGTCCAACTCGATATGACCCCGATGGTCGACGTGGCTTTTCTTCTGCTGACCTTCTTTATGCTCACCACGACGTTTAAACCGCCGGAAGAAGTCCAGGTGACAGTCCCGGATTCGCATTCGCAGCTAAAGCTCCCGTCGGCCAACGTAATTACGTTGTCCATCAATCAACAGGAAGAGATTTGGATGGATGTGGATGCGCAGGTTGTGCGCGCAGCTATTTTTGGAATAGAATACGCGCAAAAAGCAGGAAAAAAAGTGAAGATTGAAGAGTTGCAAAATCTAATTACCCGTGCGCGATTTAAAAATCTTGAGGTGCGCGGTGCGAGCGCGGCGATGCGTGTAGTTTTGAAAGCCGACAAAGACGCGGACTACGGCGTGGTAAGCGACGTGATTGATATTTTACAGAAATCAAAAATCACGACGGTGAATTTCATTACAAATTTGGAAAAATAATTTTAACGTTCTTGGAGTTCTAATATGGCAGAAGTAGGCGGCTCAGCCCCCAAATCACGCGGTAAGGGCAAAAAAAAGAAGAAAGCACGAATTGGAGTTCGTTTGGATATGACCCCGATGGTGGATGTAGCATTCCTTCTCTTGACATTTTTCATGCTTACAACTGCGTTTCGGCTACCACAAACGATGGAAATCAGTATCCCCGATGATTCAAAAGATGAAGTGGCTCCGGTGAAAATTGCCGAATCAAACATTATGCAGATTCGCGTAACCCCGGATAACAGTATATATTGGAATCAAGGTAATGCGACGCCCAACAAGACAGATTTGAAAACTCTCCGAGGGCTAATTGCGGAGCGAAGTGAGAAAAATATTGCGGGCGGGACCGGTGCAACGACAAAAGACAAATTTAAGCTTATCATTTTGATTAAAATAGACAAGAAGGCCAAATACGATCATATGATTAATATCGTTGACGAACTGGATTTGGCGATTGTAGATCTAAATGCGAAATACAAACTGACGGAAGCGGGTGTTCGGTTGTCTCCACGCTTTGCCTTTGCTCCATTTACGGAAGTTGACCTTAAGGAGGTTCAAAAAGCAAAATGACAAACATTGAAGTTGTAGAAGGCTTAGGCCGACCTAATTACGGCTCACACGCATTAAAGCAAGTATATAAAAAAAATGCGTCGACAGGACTTGCAATAGGAATCGGAATTCATCTTGCCCTAATCGCGACCTATTATGTCGCTACGGTCGTGATGAAAGAAGATAGAATTTTTACGGTACGAATAACGGACGTAAATGAGTTGTCTTCCGCTCCGCCTCTCAATGAACAGCCGGTTATACCTAAAGTCAAAGTGGAGCAGGAAATCATCAAACAAGTGTCCGGTATTCCCGTTGTGGTTCCCGATGAAGAGGCAAAGCCGGATCAAACGATCCAAACACAGGAAGAAATCAAAACAGATATTGCCGCGCCGACTAATTATGGCGATGGCGAAGTAAAAGTAGATATTTCAGGAACGATCGGTGACATAGGCGGTGGCGAGCCGGGAATGGATGAATTCATAGCGGTAGAGCAACAGCCCGTCATTTTAGCCAAGGTCACTCTGTCGTACCCTGATTTGGCCCGCAAAGCAGGTCTTGAGGGCAAAGTAATCGTTAAGGGACTGATTGATGAGAATGGCAACATTATCAAGGTGGTCGTGCTTTCCGGCGACGAAATGTTTAAGGATGCCGCTGTTAATGCTCTTATGGCGACCAAATTCAAACCGGCTATCAATGGAAATCGAGCGGTCAAAGTATGGATTACCTATCCCTTTGTGTTTAGGTTGAGGAATTAGGCTCGTTTTGAGCTGGGTGATCTTTGACTACATATATGAACATATAAAATACACATAAACTCTGATAAGGAAAGACCGTCCCGCTCTAATGCGGGACGGTCTTTTTATTTGAAGATGCGGACAATCCGCAATTTGAGGCACGCTGACATCAGAAAAAATAATCCCCGACGAATCGGGGATTGGTCTCCTTAGAACTTTATTTCGATTTCCTTGGGTTTTGCTTCTTCGGCCTTTGGAATTCGAATCGAGAGAACACCGTCCTTGTAGTTCGCCTCGACTGTTTCTCCAATAACCCGAGAGGTGAGCCGAAATGAGCGGGTGAATTTGCCAAAATTGCGTTCCACACGGTGGTACTTGTCTTCTTTTGGCTCCGGGCCACTTTTTTTCTCGCCCTGAATTGTCAGAATGTTTTGTTGAAGAGTTATTTTTACATCCTCTTTTTTCATGCCCGGCAATTCAACATAGACCATAAATGCGTCCTTATTTTCCGCAATGTCCGTGGAAGGATGCCATTCCGAAGTGCCTCCGACGGTTTCATCGGCAAAATTTGACCAAATACCACTCAGTTCTTTTTGAGCGTCGAACAAGTTCGAAAAAATGTCTTTTTGACGAGGGTACAATCTTGTAACTTGCATATACTTTCTCCATTTTGGTTTGTCTACTTTTCGTTACACAATCAGGTATTACAAAGTCGATGCCAAAAACATAAGTGGCTGATATTACTTGAAAACCTAGCAAAATGGGCAGCCTAATTATGACAAAATGGCGCAAATATGCAATTTTTTCTCACTTCTAATCCAGAAATAGTGACAATATGACATATAGGTGAATCAAAACTGGCTATTGCACTTATGGGATATTTTTTATAAATAGTGTTAATTCTATGGATGAAACACAAATACGGTTAGACATTGTCGAGTGCGGGCGAAGACTTTACGAAAAAAGTTTTGTCGCATCCAACGATGGTAATTTAAGCGTCCGGCTCAATGATCACGAATTCTTAGCCACGCCAACTGGCGTCAGTAAAGGGTTTCTTCGGCCGGAGGATTTGGTCACAATCGACTTGCATGGTAACTTGATCAAGGGGACAAGGCGGCCATCAACCGAAATAAAAATGCATCTGGCCATCTATGAAATTCGACCGGATGTGAAATCTGTGGTTCACGCTCATCCGATTTATGCGACCGGCTTTGCAACTGCGGGCATCGAATTGAAGGATTGTGTATTGGCAGAAATTGTTACGACATTAGGTTCCATACCACTCGCGCCATACGCTACACCATCGACCTCCGAACTGCCTGACTCTATTCGCGAAATCATGCGGCATTCGGACGCATGCCTTCTGGCTAATCACGGGGCCGTTACCTGCGGGGAGCATATTTATGATGCGTATTTCAAAATGGAGCGCGTCGAACACTACGCTCATATCTTGTATGTAGCCAAAACGCTCGGCGGTGAAAAAATTCTAACAACGCAACAAGTAAATAAGCTCGATGAAATTCGTGATGTTTATGGAACGGCCGGCCATGCGAATCCCGGGTGTATAACCTGCGAAGGGGATTGTATTGGGAGCGAATGTGTATTGTATGATAAAATCATTGAAAAAACTGCTAATTTTGATCAAGATGACCTGATGAAATTGATATCCGATATTATTAGTTCGAGTAAATAAGTTAAAAAGAAATGCTTGGTCATCGTTCAAAAATCCGTTCCTTTTTTATGGTGTTGACGGCGCTCTTATTCACCCTGCTTTGTATTATTGTAATAACGCCGATCGGAATTTTTGTACCGCTTGGTCGAATCACCCATGCCATTGAACGATTCTGGGGGCATACACTATTGTTTCTAGCAGGCGTGGAGGCGGAAATATCCGGAATCGAAAACATACGTAATGACAGGCCCTGCATTTTTGTGAGCAATCATCAAAGTCTATTTGATATTCCCCTGATGATGGCCTATTCGCCAAAACAATTGCGAATGATTTTCAAAAAGGAACTTTATTACATTCCATTCTTTGGTTTTTGTTTGTGGGTGCTACGATTTATTGGTATTGACCGTGGGAATCGGGATCGTGCGATCTCAAGTCTTAAGCATGCCGCAAAAAGGATTCATGATGGAACGAATATTGTTATTTATGCGGATGGAACGCGAAGCCTGACCGGAGAATTGCAACCGTTTAAGAGGGGAGCCTTTGTATTGGCAATTGATGCACAAGTGGATATTGTTCCCGTTACCATCAGTGGAACGATCAACATCATGCACAAATACAAAAGTTTATTTGATGTTACATTTGGGCGAAAAGTGAGATTGATATTTGGTAAACCAATCTCGACCGAAGGAATGAAGCCGGAACACAAAGAAGATTTGCTCTCGCAGGTACGAGCTGAAGTTGAAAGTAATTTCGACGCCGTGAAGGAGTTATCACGCGTTGATGATCCCGAACTTATTGAACGGATCAAAAATAAATAGAATGGACCTATAAAAACGACGACGGTAGCGGCGTTGCATCGTTTGAAGCCACTCCCAAGAACGTTATATTTTGGAAACGATGATAAAAAAAATTGCAATTTTTGGTTCAACGGGCTCCATCGGCGTTAATGCCCTTGAGGTTGTCCGACAGCATCCCAATCGCTTTAAGATCGTATGCCTGACCGCTCATCATAATGCGGTGCTGCTGGCAGAACAGGCTTTGGCATTCAATCCGGAAACGGTTTGTATTGGTACAGAATCCGGCCGCAAAGTTCTAAAAGAAAAACTGAAGGGAAAGAACATTCAGATTGTCACGGGGGAACAGGCTCTGTGCGACTTGGCTCGTGAAGAAGATTTTGATACGATGATTGGTGCCATCGTTGGTTTTGCGGGCTTTATGCCTACGATTGAAGCCATTAAAGCCGGAAAAAATATTGGTCTCGCCAATAAAGAGACGTTGGTAGCCGGCGGCGATTTGGTCAATCGACTTATGGAAAAACACAAAGTTCAATTGATACCTATTGACAGTGAGCACAGTGCATTATTTCAATGCCTCGTAGGCGAGAATCCGAATTCAATAAGAAAATTAATTCTAACGGCCTCCGGTGGTCCTTTTCGAGAGCTGCCCGCAGAAGAATTTGGAAGTATTACTCTCTCTAGGGCATTGAAACATCCAAATTGGTCTATGGGAGCCAAAATAACGATTGACTCGGCTACACTCATGAATAAAGGTTTGGAGGTGATCGAAGCACATTGGCTATTCGGAGTAGATCGAAATAGGATCGATGTGATCATACATCCGCAATCTATTATACATTCGATGGTTGAATTTACAGACAGTTCGGTAAAAGCTCAGCTCGGGTTGCCCGACATGAAATTACCTATTCAATACGCGTTGGCCTATCCGGAGAGGCTGCCGAATGAATTAGAATCTTTGGACTTAAAAAAAATAATGCGTCTGGAGTTTCATGAACCGGATAGAAAGAAGTTCAGGTGTCTTCAGCTGGCGTATGACGCTTTAGCCATTGGAGGAACCATGCCGGCTGTTTTGAATGGTGCCAATGAGTCTGCTCTCGGGTATTTCCTTCAAGAAAAAATAAGTTTTACGGATATTCCGAAACTTATAGAAACGACCATGCAGAATCACTCTCCAATTGCTTTGCCAACCCTGGAAGACATCATCGAAGCAGACCGTTGGGCGAGGTCGGAAGTGATTAATCGGGCGGGCGCCTAATGCGAATCTTGACAATTCCAATGGAAAATGTGTCCGCCAATAACAAAGAGAGAATTTCAGTGGTGGACAATGGCGTTAAAAATTCCGAAGATAGCACTATCGGACTCACGATAGGCTAAGCGAAAAGATAGTATTTACTAACCTTGAAAAGGAGCAGTTAAACTAAATGGGTTCAATGATATTTGATTTTATGATTCCGTTCATATTGATACTTGGAGTGCTCGTATTTATTCATGAGCTGGGCCATCATCTTACCGCCAAAATGTTTGGAATGAAGGTCGATGCCTTTTCGTTGGGGTTTCCACCGCGCGCGTGGGGATTTCGATGGGGAAGCGGGAAGCTGCGGGATAAGTTTAAACGAGATGTAGCCTCCGGTATTCTAACGAATGATGCGTTTCAAGTCGCTCATGACCTGTTAAAATCGGCCGGTGTATCCGAAAACACGGAAACTAGCGTAGCCTTATTGTCGGAATTGGTGGAAATCGAACGAACGGAAATTAAAAGGGAATCAACGAATAAGAAGGGAAAAAAGGAAGAATTCGTAGAGACGCATACTGATATCAAACTGAAGAATAATGAGGCTTATCAAAAGCTGAAAGAAAACGAGAGGGATGCTATATTAAGGGCTTTTAATGAAAACGATGCTCTGACGGAATTGTTTTATGATCGTCGTGAAATTCTTGACGATACCGCGTATAAGAAAAAATATGAAACCGACTATTGCCTGTCGTGGGTGCCACTTGGTGGCTATTGTAAAATCAATGGGATGATCGACGAATCGCTGGATGTCGAAACGTTCAAGGAAAGTGCCCCCAAGCCATGGGAATACCGCGCCAAGCCTATTTGGCAACGGATGATTGTTATTAGCGCGGGTGTCATATTCAATACGCTTCTGGCCGTCGTTATTTTTGCCGGTGTTGCTTTTTTCAAAGGCGTACCCGACGTTGAAAAGTTTGACGAAATCAAAAATAATTTAGGGACAGAAATAAGCGCCGTCAGCCCGGGAAGCCCGGCGGAGCTTGCGGGAATGCAGAGCGGCGACAAAATTGAATCCGTTGATGGCAAAAATGTCGACAAGTGGTTCGAGGTGGTCGAAATAATAAGAAAAAGTCCGAATAAGAAAATTGAGGTTTCCTGGCGAAGAAAACATGAAAAACTGTCAGCCGTTATAAAGCCAAATAGTGTTCGTATTCCCGCGGAAGATCGGGAAGATGAAGTTGGGCAAATCGGCATCAGCGCACCGTCATTTCCGGATTTTACAAAAAGCGTCTCGCTTTTTGGTGCTTTGGGATACGGTGTGCAGTATACCCAATACATGGTATCATTTACGCTTACCAGTATTAAGAACATAATTGTCGGGAAACAGTCCATGAAAGAGGCCATGGGCGGTCCGATAGCTATTGTCCGTATGACGGGTGAAGTGAAGCAACAAAGAGGCTATGAAGGCTTGATTGGTTTCATGGCGCTTCTCAGTATTAGCCTTGCCGTATTCAATCTTTTTCCGATACCCGCGCTTGACGGAGGCCACCTAGTTCTGCTGTTTTTCGAAGCAATCATCCGTCGGCCCTTATCGGTTAAGTTCAAAATTTACGCGCAACAGGCGGGTATGGCTCTCTTGCTGATGTTCATCGCCTATGTGATCTATAATGATATCTTACGCTGGTCGAGTGCAATGTGACCGTACACTATTAGGAGGAGTCATGAAAAAAATAGCAGTGCTGATTTTATTCGTATCACTGGTTTCGGCACAAAGCAGAATGGCCGTTTTGCCATTCAAAAATGTGTCCGGTGACAAGCAGTACGATTGGCTGGCCGACGGTTTTGCTGAAACGTTAACATCGGCTTTTGCTCAATTGCCAATTTTCATTATTGTCGAGCGGGGGCAAATCGAGCGTGTGATCAAGGAGCAAGATTTTCAAATGACGGATTATGCTGACGAAAAGAAAGTCATTGAAATCGGCAAAATACTGGGCGTCGAAAAAATGGTCATCGGTAGTTACCAAGTATTCGCAGGAAATATCAGTGTCAATACAAGGATTGTCAATGTCGCAACCGGTCGGATCGACCAAAGTGGAGCGATGGCGAATAAACGTGCGAAGCTCGAGAATATTTTTGATTTGCAGGAAGAAATTTGCGTTGCGCAGGCCAAGATTTTTGGCGGTGGCACTATTTCGAAGGTCGATGAGGAAAAAATTTCAAAAGTTACATCCAAAAGTACTAATAATCTGACATCGTATGAATTGTACAATAAGGGAAAAAGTGCTTTTGACGCAAAGAATTACGATGATGCGCTCGATTATTTTGATCAAGCCATTTCGTCAAATCCCAATTATGCCGATGCTTATAATTACAAAGGGCTTGTGTACGACCGCAAAGGTCAGTCTGAGGATGCGTTTGTAAATTATAAAAAAGCCGTGGAGTTGAATCCGAATGATGCCATTATCAACAATAACCTGGCAATAACATACGCGGTTAAGAAAGAATTCGCGTTTGCAATAAAACATTCTAAAAAAGCGATTGAAATAAATCCGAACTATGCGAATGCCTACAATAACCTGGGTTACGTGCATGATTTGAAGGAAGAGAAGAATAAGGCACTTGAATATTTCACAAAATCGGTTGAACTCGATCCGCAAAATGGATATGGCTTTGCGGCCATAGGTCGTATTTATGCCGATCGGGAAAAATACTCGGATGCGGTGGAATGGTACAAAAAAAGCCTGGAAGTTGATCCGAATGACGCTGCGACCTACTACAGCATGGGAACGGCTTATTGGAGCTTGGCCAATTGGGAGGAAGTGGTGGATGCCTATGAAAAGTGCCTCGCCATTAATCCAAACCATGCTAACGCAAAAGAATGGCTTCCAAAAGCTAAGAATAAGCTAGAAACAACAGGCGGGCATTCGACAAAGTCTGTAAAAGACGATTATGCTCAAGGTTTAGATTATTATGACGCTGAGAAATGGGATCTGGCGCTGGAAAAATTTGAGAAAGAAACAGTTAAGAATAAACGAAACAGTTCGGCGTGGGGTTATCTGGGACTGTGCTACCATAAAAAAGAGAAATTTGACGATGCGCTTAGGGCGTATAATCGATCTATATTAATCAAGCCTACCGACTGGGTCTACTATGATCTTGGCGTCACATACTGGGAACTTGCGGATTGGGATGCTGTTGTTGACGCCTGGGAAGAGTGCTTAAATCTAAACGCTTCCTATAAATCTGCTGTAGAATGGATGCCGAAAGCTAAAGAAAAGCGTGATGCAAAAACCGGCAGTTCCATATCCAAAAAAAGCCTTTATGATCAAGGTGTCGAGTTCTACGATAAGAAGAACTTTGATTTGGCACTGGAAAAATTCAAAAAGAATCTGGAAACAAACAAAAAAGACAACAATACGCTTGGCTATATTGGATTGTGTTTGTACAACAAATCTCAATACCAAGACGCTTTGCTTTATTACAATAAATCGGTTCGTGCACAAGCTACGGATTGGGTATATTACAATATCGGGCTTGTCTACTGGCAGCTGCAAGACTGGGACGCATGCGTCGATGCATGGGAGGAGTGTATTAGCTTAAACCCCAGTCATAAGCAGGCGCTGGAGTGGCTTCCCCAGGCAAAAGCAAAGGCAAATAAGTAGTTTGAAATTTTCGCTTCTCCATAAGGATGCAAAATCGGAAGCACGCGCCGGACTTTTGGAAACAGATCATGGTGCTATCGAAACTCCCATTTTTATGCCGGTTGGCACTTTGGGGGATGTAAAGGCCATTGAACATCGTGAACTTCTAGAAAATGGCGCCCAAATTATTTTGGGAAACACGTATCATTTATACCTTCGTCCGGGTACGGATACCATTAAGAGAGCCGGTGGTCTTCATAAATTCATCGGTTGGAATTTGCCAATTCTGACAGACAGCGGGGGCTATCAAGTGTTTAGTCTTGCCAAGCTTCGAAAACTCACGCAAGAGGGTGTCCAATTTCAGTCGCATATTGACGGTTCAAAACATTTTTTCCGACCTGAAGACGTTGTCGATATACAAAAGAAACTCGGCTCGGACATTTGTATGGTATTGGATGAATGCCCTCCATATCCATGCTCCCATGAATATGCTTTAAGATCCAATATCCTTACGATGGAGTGGGCAGAACGGTGTAAAACACATTTCGAAAAAACACCTCCTCTCTATGGACATTCTCAATCCTTGTTTCCAATCGTTCAGGGATCCGTTTTTGAGGATATTCGGCTACAAAGCGCCGAGCAGCTTGTCAAAATGGATTTCGAAGGATACGCCATTGGTGGCGTAAGTGTTGGTGAGTCCAAGGAGGACGTTTATCGAATTGCCGAGATGAATTGCGCGGTTCTGCCATCGGCTAAACCTCGTTATCTTATGGGCGTTGGAACCCCGCTGGATATTTTGGAATGTATTTCGCGTGGTGTCGACATGTTTGATTGCGTGATGCCGACCCGCAACGCGCGAAACGGAACGCTTTTTACAACCTATGGAAAAATCACCATTCGAAACGCATCCTATGCCGAAGACTTCACGCCTATTGATGAAAATTGCGGCTGCTATACATGCACAAATTTTACGCGTGCTTACGTTCGCCATCTATCGAATATACAGGAAATTGTCGGCCATCAATTAACCACGATTCACAACATCTACTTTTATCTATGGCTGGTCAAAGAAGCGCGAAAACACATACAGAGCAATACGTTTGTTCAATTTAAAGACGCATTCATATCCCGCTATGAATCACACGAGGCTACTAGAGGCCATGATAGTGGTCGCAAAACTAAAGTAAGGAGAATTCCAAAAGACTATGAAGTCACTAAATCCAAATGAACTAAAACAGTGGATGGACGAGAAAAAAGACATCCAGATAATTGACGTACGCGAAAAATGGGAATTCGATATTTGCAATATTCCAGGAACCATATTATCTCCTTTAGGATTGCTACAAAGCAATCCTCCTGATGTTCAATCTCTTGATAAAAGTAAGACATTGGTTGTTTATTGTCACCACGGGCGTCGCAGTGCCATGGGTTGTAATATTTTGGCATCGATGGGGTTCAAGGACCTGTATAATCTTACAGGCGGGATCGACGAATACGCCACAGTCGTAGAGCCACAAATGGAGAAGTACTAGATAAAATGTACGTTCCATTGCTTGAGGCACTCCTTCAAAAGGACTTCATGCTCAGTATGTCTTGCGTTGAGGAGTATTATAGATCATCAAATGATGATCGAGAAGTTTTCAAAGCGATTTTTGTGTATGCCTCTCAACACTCTGCCAATGGCCAGCCGGATGCATTGACAATTAGCTGGCTTCACTGGTTAGTAGTCAAAAATCTTCCGGGAGAGCGGGCAATCATCTTTGAAGAATTATTGTCCTATTTGAATACGATAGATACTAATGCGATTGACACACAGGTTTTCAAGCCGGATCCAATGGATACATCCATCGTTTCAATTCATGATCTATACGACATTTTCGAAGAAGGCACTCTTGAGGAAACGCTTCGGGCGGTTGGACGTACGTTGAATCGAATGGACAACAAAAATTACTTTACGGAAATTATGACGGATATTGCGCTCACTCGATCCTCAAACAGTATTATTTTGACGCGGGCCTTTTATGAGGCGGTCGAAACATTGGGATGGAGAAATCACTTTACCCCATTTTTAATACATCATCTCGTAGTAAAAATACATGCCGATCAAGACCAACGTTCTAAAATATCAACAAGAGAAGAAGAGGCCTTGTTGTTGGCCAGATGCTTGGGTCGAATTCGCCAGGATTCCATAAATATTAAATCAAAATTGATTTCGAAAATTGAATCAAGGATGTTCATTGAGGTCAGTCGCCTTGAATTCCACAGCGACCTCCTTATAAAAGCGCTTCCATTTGTCTAGGGTCACAAGAATATTCAATTGCGAATGGATAAATATTTTATAAGTTTGCTCGGTAATCGCAGCGTTGAATAAAATTGCATCAGTAATAAGAATCTAAAACGAGAGAGAATTATATGAAGGGTATCATATTAGCTGGTGGGGCAGGAAGTCGATTGTTTCCGATTAGCAGGCTCTACAGCAAGCAATTAATGTACGTTTACAATAAGCCGATGATATATTATCCCTTGTCCACGCTAATTTTGGGAGGAATTCGGGATATCCTTATCATAACAACGCCGGAAGATTCATCGGCGTTCAAAAAGCTGTTGGGTGATGGATCTCAGATTGGCATCCGATTGACCTATGCGGAACAGCCCAAGCCGGAAGGACTGGCTCAAGCCTTTCTGATCGGCGAGAAGTTTATCAACAATTCGCCTGTTTCGCTGATTCTTGGAGACAATTTGTTCTATGGCTCTCTGGAATTCTTTAAGAAAGCAATAGAAAAGGCGGATCACGGGGCATCAATTTTCGGATATGTGGTCAATGATCCCGAACGCTATGGAGTTGTTGAATTTGATCATGACGGTCATGTGCTTTCGATAGAAGAAAAGCCGAATACTCCTAAGTCAAACTATGCTGTTCCCGGCCTGTATGTTTATGATCAAAAAGTTTGTGAGTATGCAAAAGCTCTAAAGCCGTCCGCGCGTGGGGAATTGGAAATAACCGATTTGAATAGAGTATATCTCGAAAAAGGATTTTTGCGGGTTGAGCGAATTGGCCGAGGCGTGGCGTGGCTTGACACGGGTACGCCACAAGCCTTACTCGAGGCCAATAGCTTCATCGGATCTGTCGAACAGCGACAGGGCCTCATGATCGGAAACATCGAGGAAGCGGCCCTTCGAATGCATTGTATTGATTCCAATCAATTTTCAAAATCGTTGACCGCCTATCCAAAATGCGACTATAGAACGTATTTGGAGCGTGTGGTCACTGAACTGTCGCATGCTTAGGCGAATTCATGCCAGTCAAATTGCGAACGCATGGTGTGAAAAATCAATTTGTAGTTTTACTCAAATTTGATAGATTTTGTTATTGAAATGAGGTAGATGATATTAGTCT
>JANNSF010000108.1:0-29588 GCA_031402315.1 bacterium
CGAATTTTGTCCCGGGATTTGTCCTCAGTGCCACCGATGCGAACGGAGTCAGTTCCGTGCTCAGCGGCAGCACCACGCCCGCCGGCGTGCAATTGTTCGCCGGACTGGGAACTTATCTCAGTTCCTTTGGCGGCGATTTCCTGATCCGTAGGGTTTTTAGAGTCCAGTATGCGCATTGGATTTGTCAACAGACGCTTTTGACTTTCAGCTGAGAGTTTCTCGCGAAACGGGGTCAGATAAACCACAAGCGCCGCACGATAAGAAGGACGACACGACGAACACCCGACACTGTTAATTTTGAATTGAAGATTTTGGATGCCGATTTCTTCATAAATAGTGAGCGCAACAAGCATCGTCTCCACGTCGATTTCAGGCGCATGACTTCCGAGGGCCTCAACACCGAACTGATGAAATTGGCGATACCGACCCTTTTGCGGTCGCTCCTGACGAAACATGGGGCCGATATAATAAAATTTATTGATTGGGTTTTGCCCGCCGATATTGTTTTCAATAAAAGCGCGCATGACCGACGCCGTCATTTCCGGGCGAAGCGTTAGGCTTTCTTCGCCTTTATCCAAAAAAGTGTACATCTCTTTGCCTACGACATCCGTGGCTTCACCAATACTGCGCTTGAATAAATCGGTATATTCAAAAATAGGTGTACGAATTTCTTTGTAATTAAATCGACGAAACACATCCGCAAGTTTTCTTTCGATAAAATGCCATTTGTAAATGTCGGCGGGAAGAAGGTCTTTTGTGCCCGTTGGAATTCTGTAATTCATGTTTTACGAATATTCTTTTTTAATGGAAATGGCCTAAGCCTGCACGTTCGTGGTTTACGATCTACGATTGAAGTCGTTGATGCATCGATTTTACATCGGCGATAATCTGCTGTTCCTGCGCAATGCCGTCCAGCGACGACTGGCCAAGAGATACGACCCGCCCGTTGAGTTGCTCAATAGCTGACTTTTGCTGCGTGATGGCATCGTTTATCTGTTGTATAGTTTCAAGCGTTTGTTTGGCACTCCAATAGGCACTTTCAAAGGCGGTCCTTGCATGGCCTCCGTGATGCAGCCCTTCTTGTACGAGCTTGAGTTCACGCTCGCCGGCCAAAACCGAGTGTTGCGAAGCATTGCGCACATCGAGAAGGATGTGCGTTACTCGGGACGTAGAGTCGGCTATGTTTTGCGCCAACGTCCGGATCTCTTTTGCAACCACGCCAAAACGTTGGCCGATTTCACCGGCGCCGGAAGTTTCAATGGCCGCGTTGAAACCAATAATTTTGGTCTGATCCGCAATGTCCTGGATAATTTTTATGACCTCTTCTATTTGCGTCATTTGCAGGCTCAAATCCAGAAGACGTTGAGCGCCGGCACTCGCTTCGCGATAAATGTCTCCCATATTTTGAAGCGTCTCGGAAAGATTGGTCCTTGCATTTTCTACATCGTCCATCCCACGTTCGGAAAAATTTTTGATATAGTTAGCGTTTTCAGAAAGCTGATGGACCAGTTTCGTCAAGTCGGATAGCGTGACATTAATCTGTCTCAACGATGCCTGATGCTGTTCTGCAAATTCCTGATGACGATCCACGGATTTGATTATCTTATTTGAATCCGTATTGAGGGCTTCAACCAGGTTGCGCCGTGTGTCGTACACCTCACCCTGCTCCGCACGATAGCGAAGGGTTGTTAGAATAAATACGCCATAGTCATTGGTAATCTCATGAAAACCCTCGTATTCCTTGTTCCTCCAAAGATCGCGTGCTTTCTCCCATGGATCCACAATCGAGCGAACACAAAGAGTGATTACGATAGCGCCATAAATCAATCCCACCAACATAGCCCAGGCCGGAAGGAAATAATTCCATAAAAAAATCATTCCAAACCAGAAAAAGGCCGTCAAAAATATTTTCGTTCGTACACCCACACGCATGATTCTGGCGTCGTCGTGCCAGCCTTTGAGTAGTTCTAACAGACTTTCACGTGATTTCTCAGCCGTGAAAAAACTGATCACGGCATGAGGAAGCGCCATCATCGTGATCCAACCCATGTAGCGAATCCATATTTCCCAGACCGGCAACGAGTAGTACACAAAAGGAATCAGCACCGCCGCTACCGAAAAAGCAATCAAGGCATAAATGCTCAAGTAAAAAAGGAAAACAAACCGCACCGGATAGTTTTGCCATTCGACAAGAATATTTTGCCGAACCTTATCGTCGTGCGTGCCAAAACGGTACGTCGTTGGTAGCAGATAAAGATGTATGGCCGGCGCCGCCAGCAGGATTAATAAGAAATCCGCAACCAAAATGATCTGAGTATATAGAAGTTCGGCCGGCTCCAGAGGTACGACGATATCAAAAAACGATGCGGCCACAAGCGCGCCAAGAAGAAACGTGAAGAGCCCGTACAAGAGCGGTTTCCAAAAATTTTGAAATGCAACGGCCATACAGTTACTTTATGTTTATCCGATTAGACTTTCGACGGCATCGATCAAATTGGTTTGATCAAAAGAGCCTTTGACAATATAGGCATTCGCGCCGCACTCGATACCGCGTTTCTTATCTTCGGCCGAATCACGCGAAGTAACAATAATAACAGGAATATCTTTAAGCGATGGGTCGGCTTTAATTTGCGACGTCAAAGTTAATCCGTCCATGACCGGCATTTCCAGATCGGTGATAATCAGGTCATAACGCTTTAAACGAATCTTATCAAGCCCATCGACGCCATCCTTCGCAGTTTCAACAAGATATCCATACGCCTGCAAAATAGTTTTTTCGATTTCGCGCGTATTAAGCGAATCGTCAACGACTAAGATTGATCGGCCCGTAGACTTCGTTTCCATAATCGTGGGCACCTGGGCCATATCTTTTGACGCACGAAGTAAGTCGGGTACTTGCAAAACAAGTATGATCTCATTGTCCGACGCCACCGTAGCCGAAGAAACATGTCGAATACCGGTCATAGATTTTGGCAACGACTTCACCAAAATATCACGCTCGTCAAGAATATCGTCCACAATGAATCCGGCACGCTCACCCTGCGCGTGCGCGATGACCACAAAAAATTCATCGGCCGGTAATCCATCGTTGGCGGGCAACATCATGATCTCCGAAAGCAAAGAAACCGGTATGATCTGATTACGAAGGCGGATTGCCTTCTTCTCAACGACCTGAATTATTTCACCGGCACGAATTTTCAACGTTTCCGTAACCGCGGTTACGGGTAGCCCGAGCTTTAATCCTCCGGCTTCCACGATCAACGCACGCATCGAAGTCAAGGTGACTGGCAGGCGGATGGAAAATCGCGTTCCTATATTTTTTTCAGTCGTCACTTCAATTGCGCCCTTGAGCGACTCAATTCTCGTTTTTACAACGTCCATCCCGTAACCTCGCCCCGAAATATCGGTGATCATCTCGGACGTGCTAAACGAGGGGAGAAAAATCATATTAAGCCAGTCGTTATCGGAAAGTCGTTGCGCCGCGTTTTCGTCGGCCACTATTTTTTTCTCCAGAGCCTTAGCCCTTATCCTACCAAGGTCAATACCGCGCCCATCGTCTTCTACTTCGATCAAAATGGCATTACCTTCATGACGCGCTGCAATTCGAACGACACCGTCCGCCACTTTATTTTTTTGAGCCCTTTCCTCGGGTGATTCAAGGCCATGATCCATAGCGTTGCGCACCAGATGCACCAGCGGCTCATTCAGGCTTTCGACTATTTGCCGATCCATCTCTGTTTCTTCGCCCTCGATGACGAGACGGACAGACTTTCCGAGGCTCTTGGCCAGATCGCGAACCGCGCGTGGAAATCCATCAAATACGCCTTTGATCGGTGCCATGCGCATCGTCATGATTTCAGCTTGCAATTCCTTGACGGCCAGCCCCAGCCCCGCCGCATCTTCCCTTGATTTTTTGACTTGCTTGGAGAGTTTTTCGGCGATGATCTCCAGTGATTCAACTTGCGCCGATTGACCCGACACACGGCGCAAAACCATAATTTCGTAGCGCAGCGATTCATAAATTTTTCGAAGTGTCACCCAATGTTCGTCCGCGCGAAGGTGCTGCGAATTCATCTCTCCGATCGTATGGATCAACTTGTCCAGTTTTTCCATACGCACCGGCGCCAGCGATGACGTGTCGTCTTCGATAACCGCCGTCACACGCTGTCCCATGAGTTCACGCGAGGAGCGCTGTTCTTTCAGAGCCATCAATAACTGTTGACGTGTAATATACCCGAGCGCAATAAGCCTTTCGCCAAGCGGGACTTTAGCATCGGTCGTTTGATTGACATGGAGTAATTGCGTTGGCGTGATGATGCCCGCCCCGATCAGACGTTCGCCCAATAACTGAGTCGGCATAGCCTTTGGATCGCTGATGACAATGTTCTTTTCTACCGGACTGACGGTCTTGATATGAGTCGCGTCAACTTCAACGCCCATGGCGACTTGATCAAGCGCATCAAGCAGAGCGGTATTGTCAAGGGTGTCTTTTTCGGTCGTGCGAATGGTCGCGGCCAACGTCTCAAGCGTCGAGAAAGTAATCTGCAAGGCAGCTAAAAAACCGGGCTTCCAAACGAGTGTTCCCTTGTGCAAGGTACGAAAGATAGCCTCGACACGTTGCGCGATGTTTCCAACATTCTCAAATTTCATCATCCGCGCGGAGCCCTTCAACGTATGCGCCGAACGAACACAATTCTCCAACGCTTCCGGTTTCGTCACCCAATCCGGTTTAAATTTTTTTAGATTTTGCAAATGTTCTTCCGCTTCGGTAAGGAAACGATCAATAAAAACACTGCGATCAAATGAGACCTGACGTATTGGTTTTTTGAGTTCTTGCGGCTTGGAAATTTCAAGTTGTTTGATGTCGTTTTTAGATATCTTTTCCAGACGGTTCAGCCATTCGGTGAAGTCTGCATTCGACTGTCCGTCTTTGGAAACTTCATCAAGGTGCGAGCTCGCGCGATCCAGACTTTGCAGCAGCGTTTCAATATCGGCGGCATTGGCAAAAAGCAAATTCTTTTCAGCCGATGTGGTGGCCTCTTCCATCGCATGAAGGAGCAGGCCTAGCGCATTGAGATTGAGCATACGCGCAGAGCCCTTGATCGTGTGGAGCAGGCGCAAGCTGTCCCGTATGGCCTCGGTATTGGAGGGATGTTTTTCTAAAAGTAAAAATGCACGATTCAGCTTTAAGACATTTTCTCTACTTTCAAAAACGAACTTCTCAATAAATGCCTGACGATCAAATTTACCGCTCATAAGCCTGTCTTACCGGAAGTAGTCATTTCAAATGCTGTTTGCATGCCTTTATTATGTAATCCGAAGAATATCCTGTTGCAAGAAACGACCAGGACATATCCTTTTTAGCTTCAAGAATCTTAATCGTATTCTTAAATTCACGCCGGGCATCGGTTGCCATTTTGGCGTTCAATTTTATTAGTCCCAAATAGTAATGCGCCATCGCTGTATCTTTTTTCAAAAAAATGGCCTTTTGAAAAAAGGAATCGGCAAGGACTTCCTTTTTCTGATGATAAGCCACTAAACCTTTAAGAAAAAATCCGTCAACATTGATCGCATCACCTTGCAAGATCGCATCGTTGACGATTTCAGCGTCCTTAAACCGTTCTTGACCAATATAGACGAACGACTTCAAAATCAAAAAAGGAATTTTGTTATCCCACTTAGATTCCCACTTCGTAAGGTTGGCCAGAACCGCACCGTAATCGCCATTTTTATAAAGCGAAAAGATTTGATCAAGCGTGGGTATGCTTTCTTCTTTCTTCGATGGTTTTGGGGGTGGAACGTCGCCCACTTCATATTCTTTGGATTCGTGCGAGGCTCTTTCTTTGGTTACCGGCCTGCTTTTCCGGTCGGAGTTTTTTTGAAAAACAAAAACGCCATCACGTTCCACCAATTCCAGATATCCGAAATTATGATGCAGCGTTTCCGAGGCCGATAGAAATAGATATCCGCCTTCAACCAGGCAATCTACAATTTTTCGGTGAACTTTTTCGATGACGTCTTTTGGAAAATAGATTGAGACATTGCGAAAGAAGACCACGTCCATATTTTTGACAAATTCAGGATAGGGCGATTCAAAAAGATTGAGATATTCATAACGGGTCATTTTTTGAACACGCTCGTCGACCGTATGGAAATCCAAAATTCGCTGATCCGGAATCTGGAAGTAATTTTGCAGATAGTATGACTCAATGGCGCGAAATGAATTTCTTGAGTAGTTGCCTAGCTTGGCAACCGTAAGCGCCGTACGATCGATATCGGTTCCTAGGACCTGTGCCTCAAAGGGGCCCTGTAAAGATTGCGCCTCCAGCAGAGTAATGGCCAGCGTACAAACTTCTTCGCCTGTAGAACAGCCCGCGCTCCAGACTCTCACCTGTCGTCTTGTTTTCAGAATTTCGGGTACAATTCGATTCTTCAGCAATTGAAAATGTGAGGGTTCACGGAAGAAATAAGTCTCGTTGTTAGTTATGAGCTCTACGAGTTTCCGCAATTCATCCTCGCCACGTCCGGCGGCGCTTACAAAGGAATGGTATTCATAATAATTTTGACTGCCAACTTGCCGCATGCGCTCTTCGATGCGGCGTGCAAATTCTGTTTGCGCTTCATCCGCGATCTGAATACCGCAAAAATCGAGAATTGTTTTTCGATAGAGATCGAATATGGCTTTATTCAGTTCCACGTTTTCCAACCGTTTGCACAATAAAACCTGAAATCTTTTCGATGGAAAGCACTTGCTGGGCCGCGGCATTTTCGACGGCGGCTTTGGGCATTCCGTAGATCAAGGACGACGCTTCATCTTGCGCCGCGGTCATGCCGCCTTTAATTTTTATTTGCAAAAGGCCCTCCGCCCCATCGCGACCCATGCCCGTCAGAATTACGCCGCATGCGCGCGCTCCGAGGTTTCTCGCCATCGAGTTGAATAGGACATTCCCGGATGGACGATGCCCACCCGGCGCATCGTCCGCCGTAAGTAAGGTGCGAAGACCCGCGTCGATTTCTAAGTGCCAGCCATGAGGAGCAACGTAAACCGTTCCGGACTGAATGTCCTCGCCGGCGCGTGCCATTTTGACTTTAAGCGGGGACACATCCGACAGCCAATCGACAAGCCCCTCCGTAAAACCTTCGGCTATATGCTGTACGATTAGAACCGCCGCATTGAGTTTCGCAGGAAGCTCGCTCAGCACCAGAGCCAACGCTCGTGGGCCTCCCGTGGATGCAACGATGCCGACGACATTATCAATTTTTCGAATTTCTCTGGTTTCCGATATTTCGCGAGTTCGACCGGAGATATGAGTGATGACTTTCACCCGCGCGAGCATCTTTATTTTGCGCGTAAACTCTTCAAACGTCTGATTGTGAAACTGAGTTTCAAGTTTCGGTTTCTCGACGACCTCAAGGGCTCCATACGATAACGATTTGAACGCAATGCTCGCGTCTTGGTTAGACGTAACCACAAGAATAGGAAGAGGATTATTCGCCATGATCAGTCGGATCGCTTCAAGTCCATCCATAACCGGCATGTGAATGTCAACCGTCATCACATCCGGTTTTAGGGACTCGGCAAACGCAACCGCCTCCTTACCATTCACCGCGCGGCCAACGATCTGAATGTCCGGATCTTTTTTTAAAATACTCTCGATGATGTGAATCGCCGTTGGGGAGTCGTCGGCAATAACAACGCGAATGGGCACTGGATTTTCCTATCGTGAAACGGCTGGAATGTAATAAGGATTGGAAATGGAATCAAGCGATCTAATCACTTCAGGAATACGCACGTTCAATCGCTATCCAATTTCATTTTGGTTAATCCATCAATTAATACTAAACCCTGCCGAATGAAGCATCGTTCCGGATGGATCCATGACCTCGACTTTCCATTCGCCTTTTTTTCCATTGATGGTTCGAAATGCATAGGTTCGCATGGAATTGGATTTTACATCGAGCTGTACATCACCCAAGACATTTCCATTGTAGTACCATTTCACCTTTACCGCTTTTCCTTGTCCGCCCGAAATCCTCATCCAGCAAAAAACCTTCTCGGTCGCTGCAGGAAAGGACGTGCCCTCCCCGACAACTTCCATCATGTTGATGTTGGAGCCGAATTTCAGAGACTCAATTTTCATCCCATTAATAGCGCCTCCGCTCACGGACACCGGAGTCTTACTTGCCGCTTCCGAATTCGTCGACGAAGCGGTTGCAGAAGACCCGGTCACTTTGTTCGTCGTGGAAGTGGTAGCGCCCGAAGGCTTTGCCACGGAAGTCGATGTTGTTTTTGCGACGACTTTGGTTGCCCCTAACTTAGAATTGGGTCGCGTAATTCCGAATACATTGGACAATTCATACGGCGCCAAATGGGCGGGTTCCCGGCGCTTTTCTCCACCGTACGTGTACATCAGTGCATTCATGGTTTTGAAATCGATCCATTCAACAAATAGGGCGCTGTGTTCAATATCACCGTAGGAGTGATTGACAAAAAAAATCCAATCTCCGTTTTTAATCTGACTGATGTCCGCATAAGGACCGGCTTTGACCGTAATGAAAATCTTTTCGCGCTGTCCCCAGGAGTATCCCGCCCGATCATAAGCGGCATGAATGTAATCCCAACAGCTTCCAACAATGATCTCGTTATTCGTTAGAGCCATCGTCGCCATCATTTCAAGTACCTTACGCCCATCTTCCGACGCATTCTTCTCGCCTTTTTTTCTCAAACTTTCATAGTCTTCATCGTAGTATTGTGAAAATGTTTGGGTCACGGTCCCTGCCATAATCAATAGAATCATTCCCATTCTGATCACTCTCATAACACGTTCACTCCTATTATAATTATTAGTGATTGCGAATCGCAAAATCGTCCCGGGGCGATTATGCTTGCTCTTTTTAACCTCCTGAAGATAAGCATGAAAAATTAACGGATATAGAACATTTTGAAAAATCGGAGCGCCAAAGGTTACATTTCCATAGTCATAAAAATTGCCTTTCAAAGCTTTTTATTTTACATTCTTCCATGGATTTCTTTAGCAATTTCTTAGTCGTTCTTTTGGGCACTTTGATCAGTGTACTGCTTGTCATTCAGATCTACGTGCTGGCCCGTGTTCGGCGAGCTTTTCTTCAGATCGGTCAGTTTACAAAACTCATGAACGTTGTTTTTAAAGAAATGTCCGGGCTTTATTCACAGAGTATTTCCGTCTCGACGGCCAATCAATCGCTGTTAAAGTCCCTTCAGCGCGGGACGGTTCGCAGTAATAAGAAATCGACCTGTCAAAACTGTAAACATCGTCTTTCTTTCATCAAATTGGATCCAACGACGCTTTCATTCGAATACCAATGCGAATTGTCGCAGAAGGCGATCGCTCTAGAAGAAACGTGTACTAAATACGAGGCCGACGTTGAATCGCCTCATGCAAGTAATCTGTAGTTCTTCCGTAGCTGAATTCTCTTATAATCGACATACCTTTTGGATCGGGCATTCAACACACTTTTGTGGATGCCGTTTCTTGGGACACATTTTCAAAATTCCAAGACGACAGAGTGCAAAGTCATATTTCACTGGGTCTGCCGGATCTAGAATCTTGAGATTTTCTGTAATTTCCATCGCCGTTTGAAAAGAAATATCCGTTCGATCGGTTAGTCCAATATATTGTGCAATTCTGTGAATATGCGTATCTACAGGGATCATCAGCTTATTGGCCGGCAAATCCCAAAGGCCCAAATCTACACCGTCCTTTCGAACCATCCATCGCAATAATAAATGCGCTCGTTTGCACGCGCTCTTTTTTCTCGGATCCGGAAGCAAATGGGAAAAGCCTCTGCCGCGCGATCGTCTTAACTTCCAGGTTGCTTTATCGACCGCTTTCAGCTCCTCCACACATCGCCCCCACGTCAAACCAAGATGTGGATCCTCATCACGATAACATGTTAGTACCCACGCGGCCAGTGAGCGGTGCTTTTTTAGAATTTCCTTGATGGCAAACAGCAAGCGCAATATATCGCTACCTTTCACCATACGATAGTACCACCGACTCCAACGGCTTAATTCGATTTCCCGTTCCATTTGTAGAATGTAGTCGTAGGGCTGCCAGCCCATCCGCTCAAGGGCGGCTTCGCCGGCTTTTACGATTTGCCCGACCTGACCAAAGGCCAGCATCGAGATGATCAGGGCGACAATTTCCTGATCGTTCGGATTGCCAAATCTCTTTACGAGCGCAATGGGATCCGAATCGATATACGTACTACCAAATTTATCGTAAAGGGGATCGAGCTGGGCCTTTAGTTTTGCGTGAGAGTCGCTCACAAAAGAATCTTTCAATTTCACCGGGAATTTTATAGAATATCGTGCGCTTATAATTAATACCATTTTGGAGACTTAGTCAAAAAACAATTTTTTTGGAGTTGCTATGCGTACATGGATAATCGGAATACTGAGTGCTACTATAATTGGAATTGCAGCTTACACCGTGAGCAGCCAACTCCTCAATTCCCCAAAAAATCTGAAAGTCTTGCGGACAAAGGATATTACGATCGAAGAAGCAAAAGAGTATATGCGGCTTTTTACTTTATCCCTTGGCGTGGAATGTGAGTTTTGCCATAATGTTGACAACTATTCCAGCGATGAAAAAAAGAACAAACTCATTTCTCGCGACATGATTACTATGACGTACGCTTTAAACGACGGACTCTTTAAAGACGCGAAAGAAGAAGTGACCTGCTATACCTGCCACCGCGGAAACGCTAAAATAAAGAATAGCCCACCGGGACTTTAAAAAAGAGCCGGTTCTCAAGAACGTTTTTTGATGCCTCTACGCAACAAGGCCTTCCTGTTGTTTTTTCATTAAAACAATTTATCTTCTCGCATGCGCAATATTAAAGTTTTGATGGAGTACGATGGAACGGATTTCTGCGGATGGCAAACACAGGCCCACAGCCGCTCTGTCCAGGAAGAACTCGAAAAAGCGATTACCCAAATAACCGGAGAAACCGTCCGCACGACCGGGGCAGGACGAACCGATACCGGCGTTCATGCACGAGGACAAGTGGCAAATTTCACAATTGAAAAAAAAACGCCGCTTGATCGACTCTTGATCGGACTCAATGCGGTTTTGCCCAAAGATGTGCGAATTAAAGAAATCGCCGAGGCTCCTGAGACCTTTAGTGCGCGCTTTTCGGCAAAAGAGCGGCGATACAAATATTACATTTCAAAGGTACCCATTGCGGCGGGACGTCAATATTGTCTGCATTTTCCACACCCTCTTTCCGTTCCGGAAATGCAAAAAGCTTGTGCTTTGCTGCTCGGTGAAAAAAGTTTTAAAAGTTTTTGTCTTTCCGAAGCACAGGTCTTACATTACCGTTGTGAGGTGCGACACGCCTCATGGATTGAGAATAACTCGCTCTTGATATTTGAAATTCATGCCAATCGATTTCTACACAATATGGTTCGAGCCATCGTTGGCACTATGATACAGCTGGGTCAAAACAAAATTACCTTTGCCGATTTTGAGCGGATTATTCAAAGCGAGGATCGTCGCCTTGCAGGTTATACCGCAAGCGCAGCCGGTTTGTTTTTGGAGGAAGTCGTTTACTAAATTACTTTTGATACATCCGGACAGCCGATGGATTTGATTTTCTCTACTTTTGAAGTATTGGCGGTGGCGATTTCTGTCGGTGTGCTGAGTATGGTTATTCAAGACGGCGAGTCGAAATGGAAGGACTCTATTTTTGAATACTCTCCATAAAGCTATTAAATAGATAGTCGCTGTCATGAGGCCCCGGCGATGCCTCCGGATGGTATTGAACAGAAAAAAGCGGCAAATCCCTGTGCCGGAAACCCTCCAGCGTATTGTCATTGAGGTTCCAGTGCGTGAGCATAATATCTTTTTCGGAAAGCGATTTCGGATCAACCGTGAACCCATGATTTTGAGATGTGATTTCAATTACGCCGGTCTCAAAATTCTTAACCGGATGATTCGCGCCGCGATGACCAAATTTTAGTTTGTAGGTCTTTCCACCCAAAGCAATTCCAAGCAGTTGCTGTCCAAGACAGATTCCAAAGACCGGCTTTTTGCCGATGATTTTTTTGATTTCGGGAATAACATAGCCTACGGCTTCGGGATCACCGGGACCATTGGACAAAAATATGCCGTCCGGATTGTTCTTTAATATTTCTTCCGCTTTCGTCATTGCGGGGTAAACCGTTAATTCGCATCCGCGTTCGATAAATTTTTTCAAAATATTCTTCTTCACGCCAAAATCATAAACGGCAATCTTGTACGGTGTCGACGACTGAATATTATCGCGAAATTGCCAATCCCGGAGATTCGCTTCCGTCCAAACATAAGCCTTATTACAAGTCACGGCATCGACATGATTTGTACCCTCCATGGTCGGTGAGGCTTTGACTTTTTCAAGTAGTCTCGCGACGTTGTGATCTTTCGTCGAAATAATTGCCCGCATCGCGCCGCACGTTCGTATATGCCGGGTGATCGCGCGGGTATCGAGACCTTCGATTCCCATTACCTGATTTTTGATCAAAAGCTCCGACAGGGACATTCCGGAACGCCAATTTGAGGGAAAGTCGCAGACTTCTTTGACGATCATGGCCCGAGCCTGGGGCTTCGACGATTCAAAGTCTTCGAAGTTGACACCGTAATTCCCAATAAGCGGATACGTCATTACGATCATTTGACCGTAGTAGGAGGGATCGGAAATAATTTCCTGATAACCGGTCATACTGGTATTGAAAACGATTTCTCCGGTCAATTCGCCTTCCGCACCAAAACTTAGCGCGTCATAGTGCGATCCATCTTCCAGTACTAATTTTGCGGCTGTTTTTTTCACAGTTCATCCATTATTTTTTTTACACGGTTCGGGAAATCGGTAATAATGCCGTCGACACCCAACGCAATCATACGACGAATGTCCGCGTCTTCATTGACCGTCCACGGATAAATTTGACAGCCTGCCTTGCGTGCACGCTCGACAATGATTTCAGACACGGCTTGAAAATTAGCGTGCCAGCTGTCCACGATCAGTCCTTTGGCAAGGCGCTGATGCAGACGGGGCAATCGCCGTTCATAAATAAATCCCGTCTTAATCTCATCGTCAATTTTTTGACACTTTTTTACGACAAGAGGATTGAAAGAACTGATGACAACATTTTTTTTCATCTTAAAGCTTTTCACCAGATCAATCACACGTTCTTCGATTTTGCCACGGAGCGGCATTTCACTCTTGATTTCGATATTGACCACGATGCTCTTGTGTCTAAAAATATCGAGCACCTCTTCCAGCGTGGGAATACCTGTCTCGACAAGGTCGCTTTTGAGTCTTAGTTCTTTCAATTCGGCCAACGTTTTTGTTCGAACGGTGCCGCGGCCGGACTTCGTCAGGCGCTCCAAACGAATGTCATGAAAAACCACGAGGTCCTTATCCCGTGACAGACGAACGTCAAGTTCCACGCCTTCGTAGTTTTCCTCAACGACTTTCCTAAATCCCTGGATACAGTTTTCGGGCAATCCTGAATGCGTTACGCCCCGATGGGCCATAATAATAGGACGTCTGGGCTTCAATTATTTTTTCCATCCAAAACGGATTGATAATAATTCAGATAGTGGTGGACGATGGCATCGGAACCAAAATTGTCGACCGAGCGGCGACGTGCATTCTGCCCCATTTTTGTCCTCAAGTTATCGTCGGTTAAAATTTTGACCACGTCTTCGGCCATAGCATTTGTGTCACCGACCGCTTCCAGATATCCGGTCTCCCCATGAATATTCACTTCGGCCAGTCCTCCGGCTGTCGAGGTCACGCAGGGAACGCCGCATGCCATCGCTTCCAGAGCCGCCAAACCAAAACTTTCAGATTCGCTCGGTAGCAGGAAAACATCGGCGCAGGCGATCAGATCCGCCAGCCCTTCTTGCTTTCCAAGCAAGGATATATGATCCTCCAGATGCAGTTCACGTATTAAATTCTCCACACCATGACGCTCCGGCCCATCTCCAATCAGCACGAGTTTCATATCAACCGATTGCCGAGCTTGCGCAAATATCTTGATCACGTCTGCGACTCGTTTTACCGGGCGAAAATTACTGATATGCATGGCAATTTTTTGACCCTTGGGGGCAATTCGGTGGACAAAACTATTGCACGGCGTTTTCGTATCGGCGTGCGGCTTGTATTTTTCCAAATCGACAAAATTGGGAATAACTTCAATTTTTCGATTGGGTTTAAATTCGGAGTAGGTACGATTTCTTAGGTATTTGGATACCGCGGTTGTACCGTCGCTTTCGTCAATACTGAACTTGATCAAATTTAAATAAGAGCGATCCATCCCCAACAAAGTAATATCGGTGCCGTGCAGCGTTGTGATAGTCTTGAGTTCCTTCAGGCGATTATTCTTTTTAATAATCTGTTTTGCCAAATACGCACTCGGCGCGTGCGGAATCGCATAATGTACATGGAGCAAATCCAGATCTTCAAATTCCGCTACTTCCGCCATGCGTGCAGCGAGCGAAAGCGCATACGGCGTGTGGTCAAAGACCGGGTAATTCATCGTTTCCACCGCATGAAAATAAATTCGTTCGCGAAACGAGGTCAGGCGAAAGGGAATGTCCGATGTGATAAAATGAATGTCATGACCACGCTTAGCAAGCTCGATACCAAGTTCCGTAGCGACGACACCGCTCCCGCCATACGTCGGGTAACATGTGATCCCGATTTTCATACGCGACGCCTGAAAAAGATATAAGCGATATACGCCAATACTACGGCAATCATAAGGACTTTATTTACTTCCGGATCAAGAACCTGAAACAGATTTAGCACCACAATAAGCATCATGGATACGATTACACTCCACCCAAAAATTCGCCAACGCGCTATTTTTTTTTGGCGTTCGGTTTCTTCCGGAGAATCCGGTTCTTCCACGGGTTCTTCTATCCTCTCACTCATAATGATGATCCAATTAGATTAAATAGCCGTTACCTAAGAGCGCGATATTTTTAATATTTTATACTCCAATTCACCGGCCGGAACTTTCATCTTGGCTATATCACCAACGCTCTTTCCAAGGAGGCCCATCGCAATAGGCGTATTTACGGATATTTTTCCAAGATCAATATCCGCCTCGTTGTCCGGAACGAGCGTGTAGGTCACTTTTTGTTTATTCTTCATATTTTGCAATTCCACGGTGGCAAGAATATAAACCTTGTCCGTTGGAATTTCCTCTTCTTTTACGATGACCACATTCATCAGTTTGAGTTCAAGCTCATTGATCCGCGATTGCAGAATCTGAAGTTCCTCTTTGGCCGCATGGTACTCGCCGTTTTCCTTAAGATCACCATGCTCGCGAGCCGTTTGGACACGAGCTGCAATTTCCGGGCGCTTGACGTTCTTCATATGAGTGATTTCATCTTTGAGCTTGATCACGCCTTCTTGCGTGAGATAAAATTTCGCCATCGAATTCCTTTCCACTTTCCTTTTAGATCGCCGTTATGCTAAGATCGCTCGAATACTCTGCTGAAGCGGCGTACCGGTCACGACCACATCTTTATCTTTTCCGATATAGACATTGATCTCCGTCCGCACTCCAAATTCATCCACAAAGTAAATGCCGGGCTCTATGGAAAAGCAGGTTTGCGGAATAATGCGGCGGTTGTCTTTCGTTTCTAAATTATCAATGTTCGCCCCATTGCCATGCACTTCTTCCCCGATCGAATGCCCCGTCCGGTGAATAAAGTACTCAGCATAACCATTTTTGCGAATATGCTCGCGGCAGATATCGTCTACTTCCCAACCGTAAAGCGGTTCTCCGGACTTTGTTTTTTTGTTTATGAATTCAATCGCCGTATCGCGTGCACCGCACACGACCTTAAATATTTTCTCAAACTTATCCGGCACGGTTTTTCCGACAAATCCCATTTGCGTGTAATCCGCGTAGACGGCACGAGGATGGTTTTTTTTACTCCACCAGTCTATCAAAACCAGGTCGCCTTCCTTGATTTCAAGGCAATTCTCCGGCGTCGGTTCATAGTGAGGATTTCCCGCATTTTTGTTGACGCTGCAATTGGGCATATCCCTGCCGTGCATGCCGTGGGCTTTAAATCGTTCGTTGATAAAAACCTGAACGTCGTATTCCGTAATTTTCTTTTTCGCCAAGATCTTACTTCGGATTTCATTCCAGGCCTCTTCGATAATAGTCATCAGCGACTTGGACGCGTCCTGATGCAATTGCCACTGCTCGTCATCCCAGGTCGCGTCAAAATACTGAACAAGATCCGCCGACGACGCAATCTCGGTACCGGTTACCCGGCGAACCAATTCGATGGTTCCTGCATCCACGATCGAGAGGTAGGGTATCTGACATTCCGCCGAATATTCCATAGCGATCCGCTTGGCTCCTCCAACAATTTTTTTCAACCCGGCATCCAGGTCTTGCCAACTGGAGTAAATTGTTTTGTCTCCCGGCACCGAATCCAGATTATAACGCTCTATTCCATGAACCAGTTTTTGCGGTGTCCCGTTGGCCGGTATGAAGTAAAAGAATCTTCGTTTCTGCATCATATGACCCAATTGAAGAATTTTTACGGCAATTGGGTTGTTTTCGCGAAAACTGTACAGCAACCACCCGTCCAATTTATTTTGACGAATGGCCGATTGAATTTGTGATAAGTCCATCAGAAGTGTTTATATCCTTTTGGGGTTAATGTTCTAAATTCTCCGTCAAAAACTTTTAAAGTTTTATCACGCGTCGCAAATCCGATCGCATGAATATTCTGTTTAAGCACTATTTTTGCTTTTATGAATTCCTTTTTCGACATCGAAAGAAGCAACTCATAATCTTCTCCGCCGAACAAAACGTAATCCATTACATTCTCATGGGCCATGGTGGCAACTTTCTGCGTGGCCACGGCCACGGGGATCGCTGATAGATCTATCACCGCGCCCACACCGCTGGCCTTGCAAACATGACCAAGATCGGATGCAAGACCATCGCTTAGGTCAATACACGCATTAACTTTAATCTTGTTCCGAATCAATACGTTTATCCATTTTATACGGGCTTCGGGTCTTAAAAATTTTGTCCGGCCTAAATTATTTCGTGAGGAAGTTAACTTTTTTTGGAAGATCCGGAGCCCGGCGTGGGCAAGTCCCAAAGTGCCGGTCACGGCAATCACGTCGCCAATCTTCGCGCCGGACCGTGGAATCACTTTATCCGCAGAGCCCAGCAACGTTATGTGAAGACTTGTTACCGAAGCTTTCGAAACGTTTCCTCCGACAATATGAACTCCATTATTTGTGGACGCCAAGCCGATTCCCCGATACAGATCTTCAACATCCTTTACGTTGGTCTTATCAGGAAGATTCAGCGAAATAACCGCCCATTCAGGAATCCCGCCCATCGCGGCAATATCGCTGACATTGGCCATCATCGCTTTGTAGCCGATATCGTTCCACGTGGCCCAAGCGCGATTAAAGTGAACCTGCTCCACAAAACTATCCGTCGTAACCAACGTGTATTTTCTTTTCGCCGATCCTACGACCGCCGCATCATCGCCTATGCCAAGGAACAAATTCTTTGATTCGGATTTGACAATTTTTCTTAACCGGTCAATTAAGCCGAATTCACCAACATCTTTTATTTGCATCGGGTCAAATATACGAGGAAGCAGTTATTTAATCAACATTTGAAAGTCCAAATGATCGCCGGAGCAGAATTAGATTACAACTTGCGCAGCTGCACCTGTTCAATCCTGTGGTTTTTTCCTTTCTTCAGGATCAAATCGGCACGCGTTTTAGTAGGATGGATGTTTTCGCGCAAATTGTGACTATTGATTTCAGTCCAGATTTTCTTGGCCAAAGCCTTTGATTCAGCAATAGAAAGGTTGGCAAACCGATGAAAATACGACGTACTGTCACGGAAAACGGTACGGCGCAAAGCGAGGAATCGATCAATGTACCACTCGAGGATATGCTTTTCCTCCGCGTCCAGATAGACGGAAAAATCAAAATAGTCCGAAAGGAAGACGTACGGTTTTTTATTCGCCTTCGGGGTCGTCACCTGAAGCACATTGAGTCCCTCAATGAGGACAATGTCCGGTTGCGTAACCGTCTGAAATTTTCCGGGTACGATGTCGTACGTGACGTGAGAATAAATCGGCGCCCTAACTTCTTTTTTTCCGGATTTCACATCGTGGATAAATTGAAGCAGCTTTTTGACATCGTAACTTTCCGGAAATCCTTTTCGCATCATAAGGCCTCTTCGTTCCAAAATGCGATTGGGATATAAAAATCCATCCGTTGTGATCAAATCCACTTTCGGATGATTCGGCCATCGCGCCAGAAGCGCACGCAAAATACGCGCCGCCGTGCTCTTACCGACGGCCACGCTCCCGGCGATGCCAATCACGTAGGGAACTTTGGCCGCAGGTCCGCTGAGGAAGGTATCCGTTGCACGGTACAATTTTTGAGTAGCTTCCACGTAAAGATTTAGCAGACGCGACATCGGAAGATAAATTTTTGTCACTTCGTCCAAGGAAATATTTTCATTTACGCCGCGCAATTCCTGCAGATTGTCTTCGGTCAGCGTCAATGGCGTATTGGCACGTAATTCGGCCCAGGCGCGTCGGGAAAATTTTGAATACGTAGATATTTCAGGCATGAATTTATGCTCCTGTGGTATTCGACTTTATTACATCCGGAACGAAAGCTCGCTACATTCCACCCTGAATGACCTCCGTGACCCCCATTCGAACCATCATCACGCCGATCGCGGCCAAAAGCAATGTCACAACTTTTGCAATCCCTTTCGCGCCACTACGTCCCGTGAACCGGAGAATATACGACGAATATCGCAAAGCGATATAAACGATCAGTAAATTGATCACAACGGAGGAAATAGTCGGCATGATGCCGTAGGAGTCCAAGGATATCATCAACGTTGTCAATAGCGCCGGCCCAACAAGCAGAGGAATTCCAATAGGAACTATACCAATCGTTGTCTCATCTTTGACTTCATGGCTTTTTCTTTCTTCCGTCGAAAAAAGCAGATCATTGATCGCAATGACAAATAGAATAATACCCCCGGCGATCTTAAAATCACTCATCGTGATGCCAAGAAAAACAAAAATTGCTTTTCCTAGCGCAAGGAAGATCAGACTAACCAGGAATGCGGTAAGAACAGACTGACGCAGCACACGCCGTTTGGGATCCTCAGGAATTCCATCCGTCAATGTAAGATACACCGGAATGATGCCGATCACGTCAATTGCCACGAAAATCGGAATGAAAGCCAAGACGTAATCCTGAATCATGGGGCTCCAAAAATATTAAGAATATCGAAGTCAAAAAACAGACCGACAGCCTGTCTATTGATCACATCATCAATATAAACTAAGCAAGAAATGATTGCGGCACAAACGGATTATGAAAGCGATCGTGCCGGACTGATTGAGATTCACGGTTGTGCGCAAAAGACGTTGGGTGTCCCCCTGAAAATTGCGTGGCAAATCATGTTCACCATTTATGCTCCGATCATTCCAAGCCCGATACCGATTCCAAACACGACAAGCATGATCGCTACAAGCATCTGTATTTTCTGAATCGTTATTTTTTTTGCAAAATGATTCCCGATCCCTACGCCCGCGAAAGCCGAAAGTATCGCGATCGAGATGAGCTTCCATTCCGCACCAATCGTTTCCAACCGAAAGTAATGACTATAGGCCGAAATGCGCGTAATATCAATCGCGCATGCAATTAAAACACCGGTTGCAATGAAAGACGATTTGTCGAGTCCCGAGCGAATTAGAAATGCACTCCGCAAAGCACCTTGATGTCCTGAAAGCCCGCCAAAAAAGCCACTCAGCGCTCCGCCGAAAAACATCCATTTTTGATCGAACGTGTAATTTTTGAAAAAAGGAATGATTTCAAACAGTGCGAAAAAAATCATCACCGCGGCGAGCAAAATTTTTTCGATACGCAAATAAAAGAACTGGTCCCCCAAGACATACGACCCCAGAGGCTCCGTGACGCTGACCCATAATAGAGTTTGCGCGCCGATCCATGAAAAAAGTATCGCCAAACCTCCAAACTTCAAAGATAGTTTGAAGTCCGCGTTCTTCGCAAAAATCGCGAGCTTCAAAATATTATTGGAAAAATGCACCACCGCAGTCATGGCGACCGCAATCGGCAGTGGAAAGAAAATACCAAAAGCCGGTAACAGGATTGTGCCGAGGCCAAAACCGGAAAAAAGCGTAAGCCCGGAAGCGATGAATGCGGTCACGCTGATAATGAGAATTTCCATGATAGAAATGTAAACATTTTACGCCAATAAAAAAGGCTGCCCGCTAATGCGAACAGCCTTTTATTCAAATCTGTTTCTTCTTACTTTATACGAACCTTGACACCTAAACCAATACCAAGACGGCTGCCGGCATCGCCAAGGTCATCCATTTTATAATAGACATCAGCGAAAAGCGCTCCACCTTCCATCGGCCAATATTCAGCTTCTCCAAAAGCTTTCAGATTGGTTCCGCCGCCACCGCTTACAACCTCCGCATCCAGACCGGCGTTAGCATGCATTTTGTCCTGAGCCCAAAAGTAATAGCGCGCACCGGCACCAATGGTAACCGATGATGAACCGCTGCTTGGCTTATTGTATCCCACAATACCATCGATACCGATTTTATCGGTAAACATATAGGTACCATTAGCATTTGGCGCAATCGTACTCGATGCCTTGCCTTTTTTTGGTGAATAGCGATCAAAGAGATTTCCGCCAATTCCTAATGTGATATTGCCGGTTTGAGCGAATACCGAACTTGCGATGATGAACATTGCAACGAACACTGCTTTTTTCATTTGTCGTTCTCCTGTTAGATTAATGTGAAATGAGAGTTTCCTAATTGGAAACCGTTTTTGGGCAAAACTTTATGTCCGTACGGATGTTGCAGAATATTTCTATTAGTGTGAAAACCATGTCTCAATTACCTAATAGACAAAGATAGTGCATTTTAGATCGGGATTGCAATAAAAATAATATGGAATTGTTTTTAGGTTACCTTTGCGCCGTATTCTTAATATATTGTTGACAATAATTGTCTAAGGTTATGAATTCACTATGAAGATATTGGTTCTGATTACCATCCTATTCAGCCGACTCGGCGCACAAGAGACGATAAAGATTGACTTTATGTATTCTAATAACACGAATGGCTATCTCCGGGCATGCGATTGCGGTGATATTCCCAGCGGCGGTTTGGACAAACGGAAGACTATTTTTGACGAGTGGCGATCCAAGAATAAAAACCTGATTGTTTTCGATGCGGGTGATATCATTGGCCAATTTGGATTCAATCGTTCCGCCGACTCTATGACCGCGTTATTGTATCGCGATCTCAACTATGACGCTTTGACTCCCGGTGACAACGAATGGGTTCACGGATTTTCTTTTTTTCAGAAAAATCTTTCACCTTTACCTTTTGTTTCTGCGAATCTTGCTAAAAACGGAACGAGAATATTTCCAAACTATAAGGTAATATTGCGCCACGGTATTCGTATCGCGGTTATTGGCTACACGCCACGGATTTCGTTTACACATTTTCCAAAAAATCGCCCTCTGGAAATTGAAATTGATTCAGACGAGACATTAAAATCCGCCATCGAAGAGGTCCAATCCCAATCGGACATGATCATCGTATTGTCCCACGCCGGCTATGAAAATGATGTTCCTCTGGCAAAAAAATTTCCTGAAATCGATTTGATATTTGGCGCCCATAGTCAAATGGAAATAGACGGGCCCGTCAAAGTAGGTAAAACGTGGATCGTACAAGCCGGAGGAAACGGAACAAAAATTGGGTTTATGGAGGTCGTCTGGAAGAATGAAATTTTGCGTATTTCAAATCGGCTGATTCCGCTGGATCAAAACGTGAAGCCCGATTGGGAATTCGCTCGGCGAATTGACTTAATAGTTCACTAGAAAAATTCTCATGATCGATCTTTTTGCAATTTCAGGAAGCTTGAGAAAGAACTCCATTAATACAGCCCTTTTGTATGCAGCGAGACGGATTGCACCGGAAGGTGTTTCCATAAAAGTCTATAAAGGCCTTGCAAGTATTCCTCTATTTAACCCTGACCTTGAAGGTCTTGAGCCGGATCCGGTTTTGGAATTTCGCCGTGAATTGGCCGCCGCGGATGGAATTATCATTGCCAGTCCCGAGTACGCCCATGGCGTGACAGGGGCTATGAAAAACGCGCTGGACTGGACTGTCGCCAGCGGGGAATTCATGAAAAAGCCCGTGGCACTCTTAAACGCGTCGATGATGGCGACGCTGGCCTATACCTCTCTTAAAGAAACTCTGCTTGTCATGGAATCGAATCTGGTGGCTAAAGCATCACGCACCATTCCTCATCTAAGGCGAGACTGGAGTGTCGAAAATATAATGGCACAAGAAACGGCCATGGTGGAACTCCGAACGGCCATCGAAGAATTGGTCCGCGCCGTTCAGGATAGACCGGACAGCACTAACTTAGTTTAGCCCTCACACCTGCTGCGAACGCATACGTTGCATTTCTTCAATCACTTTCCTCAATTTTGCCTCAGTCTCCGAGAGAGACTCCTGCAACTTGCGATTTTTTACATTGTCGCTATGCCTCTGAACACCGTTGCGTATGGCGGTTTTCAATATTTCGGCGTCCCATGGTTTATGAATGTAACGAAAAACCTCGCCTTTATTGATCGAATCGATGAGGGCGCCCATGTCCGTATAGCCCGTCAATACGATTTTTACAATATTCGAATAATTCGCATGCATTTTCTCCAAAAGTTCAACTCCGCTCATTTCCGGCATGCGTTGATCGACGACCGCAACCGCAATATCAAGATTGTCTCTTATGATTTCGAGTGCGGCTCTGCCGGAGTCCGCCGTTAGGACTTCGAATTCCGTTCGAAGAAGACGCCCCAGAGACGATAGGATAAACTGCTCATCGTCCACACAAAGCACTTTTGGTTTGCTCGTATCCGTTCCACTCATACTATTTCTCCCTCAAAAGTTTGTTATTTTCGCCACACGTTTTGTGATGTTGAACGAAGCCTGTTTAACAACGTCTTGCCGGAATTGAAATTGACTTTCAGTACCCTTTTCTTTAATATCCGCGCACGTGTATTAGTTGAAAAATCAGCCGTTTTAAGGGATTCATGACCAAAATTTCAAAAAAAATATATTTGCCGATTATGGACGAAAAGTCTCGAAAGTCCATTTCTCATAAACGAAAAAATGTTCACATAGTTTCGCTCGGCTGTCCTAAAAATCAGGTGGATTCAGAGGTCATCTTAGGCAATCTCAAACAATCGCGTATCGTGAATTCTGCGGCGGAGGCCGACACCATTATTATCAATACCTGTGGATTTATTGAAAGTGCAAAGCAAGAATCCATTCAGACCATCCTGGAAGCCATTGAACTAAAAAAGCAGGCACGGAAACTGGGAATCACGAAAGAAATCATCGTTGCCGGTTGTCTTTCGGAACGCTATCCGAAGGAGCTTCGTGCCGAAATGCCTGAAGTCGATGCTTTTTTTGGCACGGAAGAATTTGACGGCGTGACCAAGCGCATCGAAGGCCACTATCAGCAAATTCTTTTTACCGAACGAGTGTTACTCAACCAGCGCCATTATGCTTATCTGAAGATTTCCGAAGGCTGCAATCAGCGTTGTGGATTTTGTTATATACCGATGATTCGAGGAAATCTCGTTAGTAAACGTGTGGATGATAATTTTCGTGAAGCTCAGGCGCTGGCGGATCGTGGTGTAAAAGAGCTGATTTGCGTTTCGCAGGACACTTCTTCTTACGGCTATGATTTTGATAAGAGTGCGCCGAACTTGAGGAAAAACGTACACCTGATCGAACTCCTGGAAAAATTGTCAACCATCGATTCTTTTGAGTGGATCCGGATCATGTATTTGTATCCATCCCTTTTCTCGGATGAACTCATTTCAGCTTTAGCCGAATTACCTCATATTTGCCGTTATGTCGATATGCCGGTCCAGCATATTTCGGATCGTATGCTAAAAAGTATGCGCCGCAACACAACAAAAAGACAAACGCAAGACTTGCTTTATAAGATCAAGGCTCGAATTCCGGGTGTTGCGCTCAGGACGTCGATGATTGTAGGCTATCCCGGAGAGACGGAGCAAGACTTTCAAGAGCTGTGCGAATTTGTTCGCGAATTCAAATTTGACCGTCTCGGTGTTTTTGTCTACTCGCAGGAAGAAGGTACAATGGCGTACGATCTAGATAATCAGGTTCCTGAAACGCTGAAGCACGAACGATTTAATCGCCTCATGGAAATTCAGCGTGATATTTCTCTTGATAATAATCTCGCCCGTATCGGAAACACGTATCGGGTGGTCGTTGATGTGAAGGAAACCGATCACTATGTTGGGCGAACGGAATTTGACGCGCCGGACATTGATAACGAGGTTATCATAAAATCTGAAAAAAAGATGAATCTTGGAGAGTTTGTCAACGTAAACATATCCGACGCTACCGAATACGAGCTTTACGGCGAAGTCGTCTAGAAGTCCTTTTATTTAGAGTCCCACGACATTACAGGAAAATAGGAGACCCCATGAGAAATTGGTTACGATTTTTTTTCTTTTCATTTTGGAGCCTGTGTTCGCTCAATCTCCCACTCTATTCTCAGGGCAACGCTTCCGGGGGTCCGTTTTTCTTCCTGGACGCCGCCAACGTGGCCTCAAAAGATACCAGCAAAGGAAGGGTTGAGGTCTTTGTAAAAATTGCTTTCAGTGAATTGCTCTTTGTACGGTTTCAAACAACGCTCTTACGCGCGCAATACGAGGTCAGTTATCAACTTATGGATAAGGCCAACAATCTGGTTCAGCGCGAAATTCAGGACAAGGAAATTGTAACCGAAAAATACGAAGACACTCAATCGGATCTGCGCTTCCATTTCAGTCGTCTGACACTCAATGTTGATCCGGGAGACTACATCCTCACCGTCGTCATTACCGACAAAGAAACCCAAAAATTTGGTCAGCGCAAACTCAGCGTACCCGTCAAAACATTTCGCACAAAGCCAATCGGCATTAGTGATCTGATTTTTGCCGATAAAATCCAAAAAGACAGTCTCCTTGATGTCGTGAATATCATCCCGAACGTATTCAAGAGTTTTGACAGTGAATTCAAGAAATATTCTGTTTATTTCGAGATTTACGACGGAAAATTTTCCAAGAAAAACTCCGATAGTACGCAAACCCTATCCGAGGCAAAAGATGTTATCACGATCCGCTATCGTGTGCTGGACAAAAATCAGAGACTCATTTACGAGGACTCCTCCACGCGCGCCGTGTCACAATTTCAGACCTTCAGTTCCATAGAAATTGACAAAAGCAAAGTACCGTTTGGGAAGTATGTCTTGGATGTGACCCTGCTTTATGGCGGTCATCGTGCATCGTCAAAATCGGTTTTTGATGTACGGCTATCTTCCTTTACGGCTCCTTCCTTGCGATCATCAGCATTTGATCTTGACGTTGCAATTCGCCAAATGAGACACGTTTCGCGAAATTTAGATGTCTCAAAAATATTGAAAGGCACGCAGGATGAGAAAGCCAAATTTTTTCAGGATTTTTGGAGAGCAAAAGACCCGACGCCCAATACAGAGCGTAACGAACTCATGGAAGAATATTTTCGCCGAGTCGACTACGCCAATCGTTATTTTACATCCGGGTATCGGGAAGGATGGGATACTGATCGTGGCATGGTTTTTATCATCATGGAGGCGCCGGATGACATTGAACGCCATCCTTTTGAATCCGACACAAAACCGTATGAGGTGTGGTATTACTATTCGGCGAATTTGAAATTGGTTTTTGTCGATTTTAGCCAGATTGGCGATTATGAACTTGCCAATCGTCAGGAATTTGAAAATTATCTTTATTTACGACGCTAGTTGCACATTTTTCTCACAGGTGAATCTCGGGTAGGGAAGACAACTCTTGTTGAGCGTGTTCTGCAAGCCTTTCCGGATAAGCGTGGATTTCTAATCTACAAAAATAATCTTGCCGGCGAGGCTCGTGTGCTTGAAATCACCGTCTCATCCGGCGAACGATTTCCGATCACGTACACGGATGACTCAAGAAATTCTATTTTCGATCAGAACTCTTTTGAAACCATACTGCGTGAAGAGTTTTCGGTCACACGCTCGGCCACGATTATTTATGCGGATGCTCTTGGACAAAAGACCTTCACGTCGGACTATTTCCTTGATAAAGTAGATTATTTTTTGAATCATCGACGCATGCTGGGAATTTTATCCGGCAGGCAAACAGCCTTTTCGAAAATGCTTCTTGCGAGAAATGACTGTGACTTTTTAACCGTAACCCATGATAACCGAGAGGATTTACTCAGCGTAATCACCCACCGGCTAAAGACCAACGTTGTAAGAAGCCATTTATGAAAGAAGAATTGAAAATACAAAATTTAGCCGAAAACTTTCACTGTGGATTTGTCGCCATTATAGGCCAGCCAAACGTCGGAAAATCGACGCTTCTCAATGGACTGCTTGATTTTAAACTCTCCATTGTCTCTCCAAAACCCCAAACGACACGGCAGCGTGTTTTAGGAATCGTCAATCAGCCCAATGCCCAAATTATTTTCCTTGATACGCCGGGGTTAATTATTCCAAAGTACGAGCTTCAAAGCGCGATGATGAAAATTGCAAATCGTGCCATGGAGGCTGCCGATGTTCTGATCGTAATGGCCGATGCGACATCTCCAACCGATTTCGATTTCATCCGTGATATGGTCACCCAAAGACTCGCATCGATGGGATTGCCGATGCTATTGGTTATTAACAAAATAGACAAAGTGCCCAAGCCGGAGTTACTTCCCATGATGGACGGTTACCTCAAGCTGGATATTTTTAAAGAAGTCGTGCCGATCTCCGCAAAAAAGAATGATAACGTCGAACGCCTAAAAAGTGTGATCGCTCAATACCTACCTGTCGCGAAGCCTTTTTATCCACTGGATCAACTTACAGAACAGCCGGAGCGCTTTTTCGTGGGTGAAATCATACGAGAGAAAGTATTCATTCATTTTGACAAAGAAATTCCCTACTCGACGGAAGTTCAAATTGAAGAGTTTAAGGAGCGGGGTGGCAGTAAGGATTTTATCCGTGCGCTCATCATCGTGGAACGAGACTCTCAAAAAGCAATTCTAATTGGAAAAAAAGGCGAAGCCCTCAAGCGCGTTGGTCAGCATGCGCGTGAGGATATTGAAAAGTTCTTAGGGCGGGGTGTTTTCCTTGAGCTCCTCGTCAAGGTAAAAGAAGAATGGCGAAAAGACGAAAGTTCACTTCGAAATTTTGGTTACTCGGATTGACGGTAATTTTTTTTTCGTGCGAAAAAAAAGTCGTCCCTTTGGAGCCACCTTCCACCCTCGCGAATTCCTTTGCGACGGCATGGCTTAATCGGCGGTACGATTCTCTGGATCATAGAATGACCGGAGCGGCTCATTCCAAGTGGATCCATGAAAGATCTCAATCGGCCAACTTCCCTCCAGACTCTGATTTTTTGGCAACACCACTCATCTACGATTCGATTCTGCAGGCGTCGTCCGCTGATTTCTTTTCCACGGTGACTTTTCCTCAAGCCAGCGAGGGAATTCAGAGAACCCGAATCAAAATTTCACTCGCTCTCGATGACACATGGAAAGTAACAAACTACCAATACCTTAGGGAAGATGAATGATTTCTGTTGACGAAGCTCTAGCCATCGTACTCCAGCGTGCCCGGAAGAAAAAGTCTATCCTGCGACCGTTTAATTTGTGCGAAGGGTATATTCTTGCGGAAAAAATCATATCCCACGAAACGATCCCGCCTTACGATAATTCTGCGGTGGACGGTTTTGCCATTCGCGTAGAAGACGCTGAGAAAAGCAATTCATTCAAAATTGTTGGCACACTTCACGCCGGAGAAATTTTTCTAGGCGCATTACGACGAGGTGAGGCGGTACACATTATGACCGGCGCACCCCTTCCCAAAGGCGCCAATGCGGTTGTTAAAATTGAAGACACCCATCGTGAGAATGCCCAGGTTAAGATCTCGTCAAAAATCAAACGATTGGAAAACATTCGTAAAGCAGGCGATGATATTAATAAGGGCGATAAGGTATTTGACAAGGGACGCCGCCTCTCTGCCTTTGATATCGGAGTGCTCGCTTCTTTGGGAAAAACAAAAGTTAGAGTAATTCCAAAACCGACCGTTGCCATTATTTCTACGGGTGACGAATTGGTCATGCCACATGAAAAACGTTCACGGGGACAAATTCGCGCGAGTTCCAGTTCGGTCTTAACCGCACTCGCCGAAAGGCTTGGAGCTACAGTTCATAATTTGGGAATCGCCCGCGACAATAAGAAAATATTGACCAAGATGATTCAACAGGCATTCAGCGCCGACATCATTCTTACGACCGGCGGCGTCTCAATGGGTGAGCACGACTACGTGCGTGAGATTTTTAAGACCGTCGGAATCAAAATTGATTTTTGGAAGGTAAAACAAAAACCCGGTAAACCTCTTGTTTTCGGTCATTGCAAGGACAAATTATTTTTTGGCCTCCCCGGAAACCCTGTAAGTTCGATAGTTTGTTTTATACTATACGTTTATCCGACGATAACAAAAATGGCAGGTGAATTGGAATTTCCACCTCGCATGGAAGTACAACTGGCACATTCCATTTCTAAGAAAGCCGGATTACGTCAATTTCTGCGTGCCACTTTGAACCATGAAAATGGCAAATGGCTGGCTTCACTCACCGGAGAACAGAGCAGCGGTATGCTCACCTCCCTTTCCAATGCTGATGTAGTCCTAGATTTGCCAGAGGATACCGGAAATTTGAATGTCGGTGAACGGGCTATGGGAATTCTGCTGAAGGGTATTTAGAGATTCTTATTTCAGCGCTGTTTGCACAATTTCCAAAAAGCATTTAACAGTTTTTCCAACCCCTGATGCGATACAGCGGAGATTGTGATCACCGGTGTACCGTCACGCATTTTGGCCCTTTTGGGGAGTTTGTCGGTGGCGTCCGTCTTTGTCAAGACAACTATGCGCGGACGTTTAAGCAATTGGGCATTGAACGATTTCAATTCTTTTTTGAGTGTCCCGTAGTCTTTTTCGACATCACTGGACAGACAGTCCACCAAAAAAGCGAGCGCCCGCGTCCGTTCAATGTGTTTAAGAAATTGAATACCGAGCCCTTTTCCTCTTGAAGCACCTTCAATGAGTCCGGGAATGTCCGCAATGACGAGGCTCTTCATTTCCGCCACTTTGGCGATACCCAAATTTGGTGTGAGTGTCGTAAAGGGATAGTTTGCAATTTTTGGTTTAGCGGCTGTTACTGAGGCCAGAAGAGTGGATTTTCCGGCGTTAGGGAATCCGACGAGCCCAACATCGGCAAGTACCTTTAGCTCCAACTCCAAAACTTTCTGCTCTCCGCGTACTCCCGGAGTGCACTGCCGTGGTGTCCGATTGGTGGGCGATTTAAAATGCCAATTTCCTTTTCCGCCTTT
>JANNSF010000109.1:0-30669 GCA_031402315.1 bacterium
CACAACAGGCCTTTTTGCAACCCGCTTGCGGGTAGCCTGCATCCTGTGCAATACCGAGAACAACAAGAAATGGGTCCGATTGCTGGGCAAAGGCTTGGCATGCATACATCAGGAACAACAATCCTGTCCATGGAACCCGCATATAATATCTTGTTTCTACTTAATCGTAATCTTGAAATTTGAGAATCTAACGATCTGTGATGGCTCTTGCACCCACAAACATGGAGCGCCGTATCCATGCGTTCCGTCTGTGAAAGAAGCAATCTGCTTACCATTAGCAACAATAACCACATTATCCTTGATTACTTCAATTCGAATACTATTGATGCTGCTATTTAGCATATCAGATTTTTGACATTCTTTCCAACTGGGATTGATCAAATATACACCTCCGTTTACGGAACTGTACAGATTATATCGCCCATCTGAAGTAAAATTGAAGCCGTATCCCTGCAAATCCGATGTGTTGTTTCTAAATATTTTTGTGCCCCCCAGAAAAACCGTCGAACGTGTACATACGGCCATTGCTGCCCACGCCGGCCCAGAAAGTTTCTCAACCGTGATCTCTAAAACGTAGTCCGCCATAGGTTCCTTATAAATCAAGTGGCCTCCACTTCCAAATATCGCCCCATCCTTCTCATACCACGTTCCACCCAGAATTTCCCATTGGCTAAGAGATAAACTCACTGCTCCAGACTTTTCAGTAGCAACTGTCTTCTCATCCATTCCGGAAAATTTAGCTGCAATGGATTTCATCACATCCAATAAACCGTCAATCTCGCCCTTATAGTCACGCGACATATTCTGAAGTATCTTCCCGGTTCCGACATCGATCATCCGTAGGTCAATGGTCCAGGTCTGTCCTAACTTTCCAATAGTACCGCCGATCATCTGCTTTACGCCAAGCAGCTGACCGACCTGAACCGCACACTCCTGAGAACAATTGTCAGATAGTGAGAAATTCTGTTCTTTGAGGACATTCTCCATCTGCTCCCGCTCAACCACTTCAAACCGTTCGGTATTTACCAATATCCCTCGAAAACGGTTGGTTAGTATTGCCACCTCGTCTTTATTTATTCCTCCGGAATTCTTGAATTCCATAACGGCTAACTGAATTCTATTTTGACTAGATGCATCGAAGGTTAATATTAAGAATACAAATGGCACAAATCTCACGACTGTGGCGATATTAGTCTTCATACTATTCTACCATCCCATGATATAGGCAAACATAAGCGGCGCAACGATCGTAGCGTCGGATTCAACGATGAATTTAGGCGTATCGATGCCAAGCTTTCCCCAAGTGATCTTTTCATTCGGAACTGCACCGGAGTACGAACCGTAACTGGTTGTCGAGTCGCTAATCTGACAAAAATATCCCCACAACGGAACGCTGGTTCTCTGCAAATCCTGATGCAACATCGGAACGACACAAATAGGAAAATCACCCGCAATTCCACCGCCAATCTGAAAAAATCCAAGAGATGACTTTTTGGTTGTTTCTGTATACCAGTCTGCCAGAAGCATCATATACTCTATGCCGGTGCGAACGGTATGCACGTTTTTCACATCTTTGGTCATACAATGCCCCGCATACATATTCCCAAGAGTTGCGTCTTCCCATCCCGGAACAATCATAGGAAGATTTTTTTCAGCTGCCGCCAATAGCCAACTGTCCTTAGGGTCGATCTGATAATATTTTTTCAATTTACCACTGAGAAGGATCTTGTACATGAATTCGTGCGGAAAATATCTCTCCCCCGCCTTGTCGGCTTTGACCCATTCCTCCAAAACTGCAGTTTCAATACGACGCATCGCTTCCCCTTCGGGTATGCATGTGTCCGTTACACGATTCAAATGACGGTCCAAAAGCTTCTGTTCGTCGGCTGGGGTCAAATCACGATAGTGCGGAACACGGACATAGTGATCATGAGCCACCAGATTGAAGACATCCTCTTCAAGGTTTGCCCCGGTACAAGTGATTGCATGAACTTTGTCCTGTCGAATCATTTCCGCCAGAGACAATCCTAATTCTGCTGTGCTCATCGCCCCAGCTAGCGTCATAAACATTTTTCCACCCTTATCAAGATGTGTTTTATAAGCTTTGGCAGCGTCCATCATTGCCGCGGCATTAAAGTGGCGGTAATGGTGATCCATAAATTGTGAGATCGGGTTTTGAGGCGTCATGGGACAATCTTTCGGTTATTATATGATTATTATGATTTTGCGCTATTTTTTGCACGGCAGAAATTAAAATATTTTACCAAATAAAAAATATTTTTGTTGCCGGAGCCAAAAAATACTTGACAAACGACTTTTGGTGCATTATATTAATCGTATATTTACGATAAACGCTTAATATAAAGTGTTGATATGGCTCAAAATAAATCAGACGAATTCAAAGCAGACGAGATTCAACTCGCGGAATTGGCCAAAGCCCTTTCCCATCCGGCAAGAATTGCCATTATCAAGGAATTGGCCAAGCGTAACGTCTGCGTATGCGGCGAAATCGTTGATGTTCTTCCCCTGGCGCAGTCCACGGTCTCTCAGCACCTCAAGGAATTGCTCAAGGTAGGCCTCATAAAGGGCGAGGTCGATGGACCGAAATCATGCTACTGCATTAATACAAAGACGTTGGACAAATACATGACCCTGTTCAGTAGATTTTTTGGAAATCTTGAAAGTTGTTGTAAGTAGCCAGGCTTGTTGCCGGCTCCCGGTTTTAAACAGAGGAAAGGAATTGTTTTATGGAAACTCTTGAAATTGAAAAAGTCAAAAAAGACGCTTGCTGTGATTCAAGCTGTTGTGCGGATGAACCCACTGAAAGCGCCGCCATCAAAGAAATGGTCAGGGAAAAATACACTCAAATTGCTACCCAATCTAAAACTGACAATGAAACTTCTTGTTGCGGAACGGGCTGCGGTTGCGGAGATACCGACTACACGATTATGAACGAGGACTATTCGTCACTTGATGGCTATAACCCAGACGCCGATCTCGGTCTTGGATGTGGTATTCCTACCGCATTTGCGCAAATAAGTGAAGGTCTGACGGTTGTCGATCTCGGCTCCGGAGCCGGTAACGATGCCTTCGTCGCACGACGTCTCGTAGGAGCCACCGGTAAGGTTATAGGTGTGGATATGACTCCTGTTATGATCGACCGCGCTCGTATCAACAATGATAAGTTAGGTTACAACAATGTTGAATTCCGACATGGGGATATTGAAAATCTGCCTGTTTCCGAAAATTCGACGGACGTTGTTGTTAGTAACTGCGTTCTGAATCTTGTGCCGGATAAAGCCAAGGCTTTTTCTGAAATTCACCGAATTCTCAAGCCGGGAGGACATTTCAGCATTTCGGACATTGTCTTGGAAGGAAAACTCCCACCGGGCATTCAAAAAGCGGCGGAGATGTATGCAGGTTGCGTCTCGGGTGCTACTCAAAAAGACGATTACATGAAAATCATCGGTCGCACAGGTTTCATCGATGTTACGATTGCGAAAGAGAAGACCATTCATATTCCGGATGAAATACTGAACCAATATCTGAATAACAAGGAATTAAAGACCTTTAAGGAATCAGGTCTGCGTATTCTAAGCATTACGGTCTTCGGTAAAAAGAAATAGTCGAATTGTCTGGGTTAGACTATATACAACGTGGGTCGAAATAATTTTCGATCCACTATTTTAGGGCGTGAACTAGAGACTTCCGGCAAGTGATTAATCGCGGTTCACAATGAATGCAGTCCAGGCACTTCTCGACGACTTGTGCGTATCGAAATAACAACTTACGCTCCACTGATAGATCCCTTTCTTGAGTCGGCCTCCGACAAAAAAACTGGGGTTAAAGTAGGTTACAAAAACGTCCGCATTAGCGCGCAAACTATCCCCTAACATTGTCACACTGTACGACGCCGGATTAACGGTCAGAAATTCCTGATCGGCCGGATCACAGCTTGCATTAAATGTGGCTGACTGTTTATACCCAACCCAAACGACTTGATTTGATGACGATGCAATTTTCACAATATAACGCAAAGGCGGTTGTGCCGTAAGGCACCACAAAAGTCGAGGTTTTGTCGTCACAACAGTATCTAAGGCATTGGGATTTAAATTGTTCGTCTTTTGTCCCAAAGCAAAATAGAAGACGTACTTTCCGAGATTCTCCGGCCGAAAGTATTCCGACGTATCGCTGATGTTATCTTTGGAATCCCGGGCAACAACAAAATAATAATAGGTCGAATCAATGTTCACCTCATCCGTATAAAATGAGTCCTGCGACGTAAAAGTGATCGGGCGAGAAGCCAATAGTGTAAACGCACTGTCTAAACTTGGGGCACGAAAAATCTGATACTCTTCTATAATATTCTCGCTCACGACTGGCTTCCATTCTAGCCTAATTCGATTGGAACCTTCTTCTGCGCGCGAACCTCGATCGATGTGAGAGGTATCTCCATTATAATGTTTTATCTCAACCAGAGGTGGTCCTATCTCCGGTGGATTCTGCTCCTTCGGACACCCGATTAGTAGAACACAAAATGTCAGAACAGTTAGGCGTTTCATTATAACCTCATTAAAATGAGTATGAGAGACTAAGCCGATGTGTGGCGCCAAGCGCGTGCGGATTGAGAGCGTAATCCAATTGCAATTGTACATAGTTGATCCCGGCGCCATAGGTAGCTCTACCGTTATCAATACCCATTCTTAGACTTGCGGTCTTCGCATACTCCAATTCCAGTCCGTAATGACGATCTCCGGCATACCTTGAATTGCTTTCGTAGGAGAAGAGTATATTCGTTCCAAAACTCGAAAGTCCCTGAGTATAAGAAACTCCAAATTTCAAATTTCGAGGAACGACGTCCTGAGCACTAACGGGTGAGGAGAGCTTATTATATTTTACGCCGGTCGTCGTTGCATCTTGAAGGTTGAACCCCAGCGCGAAATCTCCTAGCGCCGGATTTTCTAATAAGTCATTCATTCCAAATATGATCATGGTTCCAATATCAATGCCGACTCCCGATTTCTGCGCGTTGGATGTAATGACTCCATTGGCCCCTGATAAGCCCGATGTCCCTCCCCGGATAATTTTCAAGTTTATACCAACAGGAATTTGCATTGGAAACTCCGAATAGGCCCACCCCAGATTTAATCGCAGACGATTCATTCGCGCAAACGAAAAGTAGATCGCCTGATCCGCATACGAAAAATGACCGTGTTGATATTTGCTGAAGTCGTAATCGGTTTCTCCTCGGTCGCTCGACGACCCTCCAAGAACGCTATTTTCGGGAATGTTATCAATGCTATAACGAATGTAACTGATAGAAAAGAAGTAATCCCGCGACAGTTCGTGATTGTAGCCGATAAAATCATATTGAGCCATGCCACCAAACTGATTGACGTACGCGAGAGAAACTTCACGGCGTGGCACGAGAGCGACCCCGGCAGGATTCCAATAGAATGATGTTCCGTCATTCGCGACCGAAGTGTATGCACCACCAAGGCTTGATGCCCTGGCCCCCAGCGGGATTTCCAAAAATGAGTTGGTATAACGGCGATTCTTATCACCTGCGAAAGAATACACCGTCACTAAAAATATTAACCCTATGCTGTTAACAATCTTTATCATCGGAAATAGCCGATCTTTCCCTTTTGCTCAATAGTTTTCCCGTTTAGTTTTCCTCGCACCCGATAAAAGTAGATACCATTGGCAATCCTCCGTCCATCGTCATCCAGCGCGTCCCAGATAACTTCATGATAACCGATAGAATTAAGGATTTGATTACTCACGTTTGGATCGGTTGGCGTGATATGGCGAATTCGACGGCCCGAGACAGTATAAATGGATATATCAAGATCGTCCAGTGTTTCTCCGGCCTCTACACGAAACGCAATGGTCGTAGTGTTCGCAAAAGGGTTTGGATAATTACCAAAAAGCTCGATTTTGAATTTTGAAAGTACCTCAAATGACAGGGTGTCCGTCGGACTCATGTTGCCATTGATATCCTTTGCTTGGAGAGTCATTGTATGCGTTCCATCTTGGAATTCACGATTGAGATTGAGCGTTATGGGCACAGTATTTTGACCCTGTAGCGAATCCGGAATAGTCACTTGAGTTGCATCGAGGTCGTTGCCATCAATTTTGATCACAATATCCGCCCGATCAAGGCTGACCCCATTTTGATCGTACACAATAGCTGAAATCTTTGGATTCTTACGGGGTGCAATAGAACCATTTGAAAAGAATTGGCCTTCGATAGTCGTTTCTACAGACGGCGGCAGATAGTCACGATTGATCAATAGCACAAATTGGCTATTCGTTGATGATACATTTGCCGTAATGGTTCCCCATGATTTTTGTAGATCCGGCAAGACTTGCCATTTACGGTTGGCCGCATTCCATCTGTAAAGACCTATCGAATCGGCGTAGGATACTCCGTATCGCGAAGTATCGTATCGAATCTGCACAAATATCTTGCCGGGCACCAAAAGGTTTTGAGAAAGCCTCAAACTATATGCCTTAATGACGGTGCTGTTTTTGGGGATCGCAAATTGCGCGTCGGGCTGATTTATGAGGGATATCGTTGAACTGGATGAAATATCAATCGTCGCGTTTTGCGACACAGCGTTTGCAGGAACACTGAAAAACAATGCACTATCAAGCGTTACCGTATCATTTTTTAAACCAGCGTAGGTCGTCCCATGTAAGGGCGTCACATTAAATCGGTTGAGCAATATGGAGGCTCCGGCAATATTATTACTTCGATCAATATCGTTGAGCAGAGAATCCGGATCAATCCACACATAAAGATTGTGAACCCCATTAGAGAGCACTGCAGGAATTGAGACGGTATCGCGTCCTACACTTCCTGCATTCGATACCGATCCGGCGACATCCGTATACGCTTCGCCCAGAAAAACTCCGGTCGACAATGGATCTCCATCAAAGAACTTTACATGTACGTTGACCAGGCTGAAGTACCCGAGATTTTGAATCACGGCATTGATACGCACATTACTTTCACCCCCCAAAAAAATCGATTTCCCAACCGGAGACGCGACACTAAGATCAGTCCCTGCAAGAATTCGAAAAGTCTGAGATAGCGAAAAAACTGAGTCCCCAAGATTGTCCTTAGCCTTGAGAAGCCATGTAATTTGGTCGTTCTCATCAAACGGCCCAACACCTTTTCCCACAAATGAATTCTGTGACGCCGGAAAAAGTGTATCGACAATTCCGGATTGAGCCGTATTTCCTGTTCGCGAATATTGAGCAATTACGTACTTAATGCCGTCCGGATCGCTGACCTGCGCCGTAAAGCGAACCGTATCGGTACTGGATGGCGCCCCCGGAACCGTTCTCACGTTGGAAATATTAGAACCATTCAACGTAAAATTATCGACGGCATTAAAACTCAATTTACCATTTGATGATTCGCCAAAAATCCGCAGACCAACACGCCCATCACTCAAGTTTGAAATGGACCCTAAAGGCAATTGAACTTGATAGGCAAAATTTTGAATCGTGAAATTGACTTTAGATAAAACAACAAACGATGGCAAATTCGCGCCGGTCTGTACAGAGTCCTGAACCGGCTTCACTTGATAGATTTCTGCCACGCCTGCTCCTCCGGAAAAACTAGTGGTCCCGGTTGCCGTAATCACTGATGAACGGACGGGGCTATAATCACTGATTGTAAACGCGCTTTTTTTCGGTGACTGGATTTCAAGTGCGGGGTCACCAAGAAAGTTGAATTGATATACCATGCTTTGCGCGACGTAGGACTGAAAGATCGAATTTGAAAGTATTGCGCCCTCCGCAGAAAAGTCCGATTCGCCCCGAAATATGAGATAATTTGTTTTACCCTTTGCGATAGCCTCGCCGGCGGTTGCGCCAGACTGTAAGAAGCCATTCATGGTCTGATCGAGCAACTGATAATCTCCAAGAATCCATCCCGTCCCACCGGCCGCATACACCCCAATCGCACCCGCATTCTGCGCGAAGAGCATCACTTCACTGAGTGATTTACCGCCGTCAAAAGCACCTACGAAACATGTCATGGAAAGGACAATGGGAAATTTGCCGGCATTGGGGACAAACTGCTGAACTTGCTGTGCATTTAGCAGTGGCTTGCCGGTAACAAAATCAAGATCGCCCCAAATACCACCTCCTCCATGACCAAGGTACGTGACTAGTAAATTCCCATTACTAAAGGCATCGATCACGGCATTCGCACCGCCGCCAAATTGTTTTCCGGGAAAAGCATAAATCCGTTCTGGTGAAAAACTCTGTTCCAGTCGTTGATTAATTAGATTAGTAGCTTGATATCGAAAAACATCCAATGGAATCTCAGGATTACCTTGTTGCACTCCCCGTGTGTCGCTTTGTCCGCCGATGAATAGTACTTTATTCTTCCAATCGCCGGCAGGCGTGCGCAATTCGTACGCTATGAGTTTGTCGATATAAATATTTAGTTCACGGGCAGAAGATATTGAAATGCGACCAACAAAAAAATCCGGCAAAATATCCTTATCGTCAACAAGTGAATACCAATGATCACTGGCGGCAGCCCCGTACTTTTCCGTTTGGATGAATTGGGTCGGTAGGAAATCGGCATTGGACTTTATGGCCGACGAGGCATCGCCGACCAACGCAACATAGAGAGGAGGCCCTTGACTCCCGGCCCAAAGTGGGCTAGAAAACGTATAACGCAAAAAATTCCGGATGGCCCATGGGCTTTTTACGCCAAAATTGAATTCATCATAAATATCTTCTATCGTTACCGTTTCCGCCGCATAACCTCTGGACTTCCTGTAGTTTTCCAGCCGGCGAACACTATCCCGAAATGCTCGAGTTGTAATAATCAAATAACGAGCGTCATGATTGGCCGAAGTCAATTGGGGCGGAGTATAAACTTGTATTTCTCGGGGAGATCGCTTGGCCGACTCGCCCACTGCAATATACTCAATGTCCTGTCCGGGTACATCGTCTTGAAAGAATATTTGATACGTCGTATCGGAACGAAATGGTGTAGCGACGAGGTCCGCGTTGACAATCCGGCTAATGCCCTTCTTATAAACGCTGACGTTGTAGTCGGTAAAATTGGATATGATGAATTCATATTTTGTTCCGACCGCTTTATCCGTTTTAAATTCGAGATAGTTGTCAGTCACGGAATACGCCTGAGGATACGTGATTTCGAACCAATTAAGTGCAAATTCATCGATCGTTCGTTCCGCATTGGCAGGCACCGTGATTTGCAACTTGTGTGTTTTTTGACTACCCAGGGTTTGTGACAAAAAATTGATGCTCGCCGTTTTTTTTGTTTGGCCTGTCCATGAAATGTTGGGCGACGTAATTCGCTGACCATCTATAGAAATCTCAACAAAATGTTTTGTCAGGCTAATGCCCTGAAGATTAATTTTTAGGGACAGATTTTGCACCACGGAAAAATAGGGTTCCTCCAAAGTAAACTCATAGTCACGTGTCGTCACCGTTTGTGTGCTCGCCGACAGATAAGAGACACCGTTGTCAAATGCGTAAATATCTTCGGTATACGTTGGTTGAATTAGATTAAAGTCCTTAATGGATAAGCGGACATCATCGCGTTCAAAATGTTTGACCCGAGTAAAAAAAGGAGGTTTAATCAGATTCGGATTCTCCGACGGGATAGCCCGTTTTCCATTTTCTTCGATTAATCGTAAACCTGCGGAGCCTCCCCATGACAAAAAATAGGCGTTGATGTCCGACCATGGATCCAAATGATGTCCCTTGTCCCGATCTATATCACGAAGCGCTCTATTTTTTGATGCATCGTACGCTTCTCCGTAAAATTCAATAAAATCGCCGGATTGAAACTTATCCGCAATCCTAGAGCGCACGTAGATACGAGTTTCAATCCCTTGACTCAGGAGTCTAAACGTCCTGGGGTCGACTCCCTTAAAACTCAACTTCGTTTTATCGACGAGATCATCGTAAGAAATTTTGTAAATACCATTGTGATCGAGGAGAATCTTGACGAAGGGCCCCGGCGCAGGCTGTGTGGAACTCTTGGAGAGTGAGGCTTTTTGAAGTTTTTGAAACTTAACCGCATCTTCAATATTCAAGCAGTCATTTTTTAACGTATTTCTCATCTCGTCGGACCGCATTTCATGAACCGGAATGGGACGATTGGTATAGCGGACACGAATATTGAATTTCTTGTGAAAGCGAACCCCACGTTCCCCGATGAATTCGACCGGCCGTATCAATAATCGATAGATTGGCAAGTCACGGATTTTGCCCGCAAACGATATCTCAGCCTGCCGATTTTTTTTCCTCGATAATAGCGTCCCCTCAAAGGAATCCACCGTATAGTCGGATTGTGGCTGAACCAACGGCATGGGCACTACGTGAATTTGTGATATATCATTCTCCACGGTTGCCGTCGCCCCGCCTTCGGGTAATTCTAAGATATAGAAATAGACGGGAAGATGATGTCCATCCGTTTCTGAAAGGTACTCTGCAAATGGTAGCGTAATTCTCGAACCCCCGGCAGCGGAATCAATTTTCAAATCAGGTAATTCAAAAGAGTAAACGTATTCGCCGGGAATTGAAGAAACGACTTTAAATAAATCTGATTTTGATTTTAGGGGAACTTGTGAAAAAACGGGTGCCGCCAAAAACAAAAAGAAAATCAGCTGAAAACCGCGGACAAACTTCTTGATCAAACCTATTCCTTATTATTTTTCTGTCGTAAACGTAAGTCTATTATACAATTATTGTCAAAATCGGTCTCTGCTACACGGGTTTTTTGACTCGACGAAAACGACGCCACAGACCGCGAGTTTTTCCGGATGCCATGACCTCCTCCACAAACCCTCTCAATTCCGTTGGCGTTAAGTGGCGGTGTAAGATTCCCTTGAAGGCTACGGATATCTTTCCGGTCTCCTCGGATACTATTATTATGATTGCATCCGAGACCTCGGAAAGGCCAACACCTGCACGATGCCGGGTTCCAACGGAATTCTCCAAATATGGATTCTGACTCAGTGGCAGTAAGCATTTCGCGGCCGCAACCTGATCGTTTTCAATAATCACGGCCCCATCGTGAAGAGGCGAACGTGGATTGAAAATCGAAAGTAAAAGTTGCTGCGAGATATTAGCTTCCAGTATGAGCCCTGTTTCGATAATGTTTCGAAGGCCTGTAGAGCGCTCAATGACAATGAGTGCACCGTTTCGACGTTTTGCGAGTTGCTCCGTCGCCTTGAGAATTTCATCCATATACTCCGGAATACCTAGTTTGATCAGACTCTTCAAGAATCCGCTTTGACCAAAAAATAGTAACATGCGCCGCAATTCCGGCTGAAAAATTATTACAAATGCAATCACCCAAACCGTCCGAATTTGATCGACAAGCCAAATCATGCCATTCATGTTGAACCATTGGACGGCTACCGATAAAATCAGAATCAAGATCAATCCCATAAGCATACGAGACGCGGTGGTGCCCTGAATAACGAGATAGGCGCGATAAAATACAAAAGCGACGGCCGCTATGTCGAGAAGATCAATTGGCGTAATAGAAATTACCCAAATCTTAAAAAGTTCTTGTTGCATCAGGATCTCTCAATCTCTTCGAGTATTAACAGGGCGCGCTTCAAGGCACGAACATCATGAGCACGTACGATGGAGGCGCCGTTTTGGACGGCCCACAAGCTTGTTACCAATGTACCTTCAAGGCGATCCTCCGGAGGGGCCGCATTTTTTGCTCCCAAAAAAGACTTCCGCGAAGTGCCGGCCAATATAGGAAAGCCTAATTCTCTCAGCGATGCCAAATTCCTTAGTAACGTAAAATTATCCTCATAACGCTTGCCAAATCCAAATCCCGGATCTACGATCAAATAAGGAATACCGTGATCCTTGGCTTTTCGACATTGCGCAGACAGAAACAACTTCACTTCATCTACGACGTTGTTATAGTGAGGATTTTTTTGCATGTCTTTTGGTGTCCCAAGAATATGCATAAGGACTAGAGGTGATTTGTGTTTAGCGGCGATCTCGAACATACGAGAGTCAAATGTTGCACCGCTAATATCATTTATTACATTCGCGCCAGAGTCGAGCGCTCTATCCGCAACGGCCGACTTGTATGTGTCAATTGAAATCGGAATATCCCAACGTTTTGCAATTTCAGAAACAATAGGAATGACACGTCTTAATTCCTCCGATTCCGAAACTATTTCAGCGCCCGGTTTAGTCGACTCACCGCCCACATCTAAAATATCCGCGCCATCCAAAATTAGCTGCTCGGCTTGTCGAAGCGCAGAATCCACGTCTGCAAACTTTCCACCATCAGAAAAAGAATCGGGCGTAACGTTGAGCACACCCATTATTTGTCGGTGCCCTTCCTTCAAGGAGCTATACCAGGTATCAGCCTTCCACATCAGGGAAATACTCGCGTAGTTTCTTCCGCGCCTCCTCACGGTATGGATCTTTGGGAGATAGCAACTTCATAACTAGTCGAAATTCTCGGATTGCATCTTCACGCTTGTTCATCCGATCATAAATGTAGCCAAGATACAAATGAGCATAGGCCGAATTATTTATTTCAACGGTCTTTATAAAGTTCGCTTCCGCCTTAATATTTTGTTCGGTTTCCTCCTTGAACTGACGTTTTTGTTTAAAAACTTCGGCCTTATGTTGATACATAATTCCAAGGTTATAATAAACATCCGCCTTATCGGGAAAAATCCTTTGGGCACGAATTAGTAGGTCAATTGCATAGTCGTACGAGCCCATTAAGTCGGCGGCTTGAGCAAGGCTCAATATTGCACGCCAATCTTTCGGCTTCATCTTGATGGCAATTTGATATTGCTCCAGCGCTTTGCGGATCCAAATATCGTTGCCGCGACTCCGACTCATATATTCCCTGCCCAGCTCAAGATACGTTTCAAACCCCGCGGGATTAATCTCCAAGGCACGCAGGAGAATGGCTTCCTTGGAAGGCATACCAAAAGACTCCCAGCGCATTTTTTGCATAAAACTCAATATATGATAAACCTGATAGTCCCTCCCGTAAAGCCCATTGGCCGCGAGCATGGCGAACTCAGCGTCAAGATAGCGCGGTTCCGGTTTTATGAAGCAGTAGTACCAGGCTAGATTGATAAGGGGTAACTCAAATTGCTCACTAAGTTGGCTACTCCTCTTCAGATGGAGTTCAAATCGTTTCCTGAAAATTTCACGGTCCTTTTCATTTTTTTCCGCAATCATTTTCTCCCCGTAGGCGAGTCCGGTTCCAAGCCAACCCAGCGGGCTGGTGCTATCGGCCTTGAGCGTCATTTGAAAAACGGCGAGCGCTGAATCCACTCGATTTGATGCCAAAAGTGATCGCCCCCAAAAATAGCTCGAAATGCGGCCTGATTTATAATCATTCCCTTCGTTTTTTTTCCAATCCGCATCTTCGTCCGCCACTGTGAATATTTCCGTTGCAAGGGCTTTAGAGATTTTTTCGATATCGGCGGGGAAACTGTCTTTGTTTAAACGTTCTTCGAATTCGCGGAGCTTTATTTCCTGATGAGTGTCCCATAGGACGTACCGGGCGCGAATCTGTGTTTTTTCAATATCAAAAGTTCCGGAGACCAGATAATCCAACTTGACCAATCGGGCCCATGTAAAAAGTTTTCCCGTATCCGAGCTGATTTCATCAGTTATGGAATCGATGGATTGAGTCAGCCACTCCGGCCTTAGAAAATGAAGATGACCCGGTGATACTTTTTCTCCAATCGCCACGGTCATTTCCGAGAGACCCCATCCTGCTCCGCTCCATTCACTCTGCGAGCGAATCTCCGTCGAGTCCAAGGAAACCCTTGCCCACTGGAGAGGCAGGATTCCGACATAAACGTTGGTTGGTTTAGGCGGTCGTGCTAATCGTACTGGAATATAGGTGATGTAAATCAGTCCGATAATTCCAAAAATCACTTTTCTGAAATTCTTTTTGTGGACGACCTCAGAATATCGCATCACAAAAAAATAAACAAATAACAGAATAAGGGTTGCCGCAAAGTACGGCCAAAAACCACCGGGTACGCCGCCGGACAAAAATCGGGTTAGTTGATCCATGTGTCTATGGTTAGGTGTAGACCTCGGCGATAGTCGCTAAGCCTGAACCGCCGCCGGTTCTTTCACACCGTTGTTAAGAGGTTTCAGTGTTTCGCCATTCATCAAAATGTCCAAGTCCTCTGTATCAAGTGTCTCACGTTCTATTAGTGCACCGGCAATAGCATGCAGCGTCGCCAAATTGCTTTCCAAAAGCTGTATCGCCTTTTTTTCTGCATCCACAATAATACGCTTAACCTCTTCGTCAATCATGACGGCCGTATTTTCAGAATAGTTTCTTCCCGTTGAAATTTCGCGGCCCAAAAATACTTCTTCATCTTTTTTACCAAACGCCAATGGACCTAATCGGTCACTCATGCCCCATTCACAGACCATTTTTCGGGAATAGTAAGTTACTTTCTCGATGTCGCTGGAAGCGCCCGTGGTGAGATGGTCAAAAATAATAATTTCCGCCGCACGCCCTCCCATCGCGTAACACAAAATGGCTTCGTAATAGCTGCGCGAATACATATGGCGATCATCTTTTGGTAAGTAGTGGGTCACACCCAACGCTCGCCCTCGCGGAATAATGCTGACCTTGTGAACCGGATCGGACTCCGGCAAGAGTCTGGCTACCAGGGCATGACCGGCTTCGTGATAGGCCGTGACCTTCTTTTCTTTCTCGGAAATAACCATGCTTTTCCGTTCAACGCCCATCATAACTTTATCTTTTGCATTTTCAAAATCGACATTTTCAACTTTATCCGAATTTCGCCGCGCCGCAAGGAGTGCCGACTCGTTCACCAGATTTTCTAAATCCGCTCCAGCCATACCCGGCGTACCTTTTGCAATTCGATCTAGGCGAACTTCATCGCTTATCGGAACTTTTCGGCAGTGAATTTTGAGAATTTCTTCACGGCCACGGACATCCGGAAAATCAACCACCACTTGACGGTCAAATCGACCGGGGCGCATTAGTGCGCTATCCAATATATCCGGCCTGTTTGTCGCAGCAATAATAATAATACCGGCGTTGTGGTCAAATCCATCCATTTCAACCAACAGTTGATTAAGGGTCTGCTCACGTTCATCATGCCCGCCGCCAAGTCCTGCGCCGCGGGACCGACCAACGGCATCTATTTCATCGATAAAAATAATGCAAGGATGATTGCGTTTTGCATTTTCAAACAGATCTCGCACACGAGCCGCACCGACACCGACGAACATTTCCACAAAATCCGCACCGCTGATTGAAAAGAATGGAACTTCCGCCTCACCGGAAACCGCACGTGCCAAAAGAGTTTTGCCCGTTCCCGGAGGACCGGTCAAAAGCGCTCCCTTTGGGATTCGACCTCCAAGCTTTGTGAATTTGTCAGGGTCCTTCAGAAAGTCGACAATCTCGGACAGTTCCTGCTTCGCCTCTTCACATCCCGCAACGTCACTGAAGGTAACCTTAACATCTTTATCCGTGGATAAACGTGCCTTGCTCTTCCCAAATGAGAAAATATTTTTTCCTCCGGCACCCCCTCCGCCCTGCATCCGACGCAAAATGAAAATAAAAATTGAGATAGCGATGATCCAGGGCAGCATTTGAATCAGGATCGTCGAAAAGTCAGTTCCCCGTTTCGAAAACTCAACATTTATATTCTTTGTCCGCCACTCTTCCAGCATTTTAGAATCAACAAAGGGCAGATTTATTTTGAATTGCGTATAAGGAAAGGTAACTCCATTGATCGTAGCCGACTGCGATTCCTTCAGTGTTCCACGCAGCTCCCCATCGGTTACGTGCACGGTCGCGATCTTGTCTTGCTCAAGCAAAATCTGATATTGTGAAAAGCTGAGTTCAACCGACTTCTCACCGCTTCCCGATATTAATTGATACACAAAGAAGAAAGCAAAAAAAATGGCAACCCATAGGGCTACCGTGCCCACAGTTCCTCGCCAGTTCGGTCCTTCACTGACTTTTTTCTTCTTCTTTTTTTCACTCATTTTATTCGAGTCATTCTCCGTAGTACCCATTTTACCTTCCAAGTTATTATCCGGCGTCGCTGGTCACGTAAATATCCTTCAGATGACGGAATTTCTGACCAAGGTCAAGCCCGTACCCTATTACAAATTCATTTCCAATAGAAAATCCTACATAATGGATCGGGAAATTAACTTTCGCTTTTTCCTTTTTGAGCAGTAACGTCGCAAACCGAATCGAGGCCGGCTTTTTAGTCTCCAAATGCTCCTTTATAAAAGTCACCGATAAACCGGAATCGACAATATCTTCTACAACGATCACGTGCCGTCCCGTCAAATCGGCGCTCACATCCTTGTCCAGGCGAACAGTACCGCTCGAGTGCATTCGGTCGCCATAACTTCCAATTTTCAAAAAATCAATTTCACATTCCGTATCGACGGCACGCACAAGGTCTGCGATGAACAGGAACGAACCATTCAGTATCCCGACAAAAATGGGGTTCTTATCTTGATAGTCTTTCGTAATTTGAACACCTAAACTCTCAACCGATTGCTTAATTTCGGTATCGGCGATCATGACCTTGAACCGATAGGATCCGTCTTGAATTTCCTTGCTCACCTGATCTCCAATCTCATTATTCGTTTAGTTCGCGCACCAATTTTGTACCGATGGTCGATGCGATGTCCGCATACCCACACAATCCGTTTTTTGTCACAAAGAATCCATGTTCTTTGGCTCGGCGGAATTTTTTTATCGGTGAAAAAATCGCTTAACTTCTTCTCCGTATTCATACCAAGCGGTATGAATCGGTCGCCGGGTTTCCATATCCGCAATTTCAAGCTTCCGTGAATAGCATCCGCGTCAATAAATTCAATATACGGATTTTTTCCAAATTGTTTGTCCACTTGATCCACGTACGACTTTAAAACACGCGGCCTTTGAAGAACAGGTACCGAATGCAACGCCGTAAAAATTAAGTATTCATATTCTTTCCGGCATTCGATATTTCCAAAAGTAATTCTCTTGCGCGACGGGGACACAAGCGCCAAATTGTCGATTTGCTCAAAACCTTTATAACTGAGTCCTTCGCGAGCACCTTGCTGTTCAAAAATTCGACCTACGATCGAAAATCGAATGGGCAAAAGATACTTTTTGTAGGTTTTAATTGCAAGGCCAATCTTGCCGTCAGAAACCGTGCAAACCTTGTGAAATGGCCTATCTGTAGCGTTTTCGATCCATGCATGTGTTGCTTCGGCAATAGCGGCCAGATGAGCCAAATGCGATTCTGCTTGCGGATTATACGCGCTTACCAACAGCGGCATCAGTTCCTTTCGAATACGATTTCTCAAAAACCGAGAGTCGGAATTCGTCTCGTCTTGGACGTAGTGAATATTTTTTTCATGAACATAGGCTTCAATTTCACGACGTGTAAATTCAAGCAGCGGACGTACGTACGGGCCGCGCATCTTTCGAATGCCGGACAATCCTTGCCAGCCGGTACCCATTAGGAGTCTCATCAAAACCGTTTCGGCTTGGTCACTCCGATGGTGAGCTGTCACAATTTTTACAAAATTATTTTCTCCGGCGATTTTGAGCAATCGGGCATACCGGAGTTCTCTGGCAGTTTCTTCGATAGATAGTTTCGCTTCTTTAGCAAGTTTTTTGACATCGGCAAATTCTGTAAACACAGAAATTCCCATTTTTTTGCCAAGCGCTTGGACAAATGCGGCGTCCTTGTCCGAAGATCTCCCCCGGAGCCCATGGTGGACGTGGGCTATCGCCAATTGAATACCGAGTTTGGTCCTCCACAAATGGAGCAGAAAGAGTAGTGCGGTTGAATCCATACCACCCGAAGCCGCCACCAATACTCGATCTCCGGGGCTAAAGTACTTTTTTGCAATCAAGAGGAATCGCCGCTCAATTGAGGTTTGATTTAAGGCCATGTTTGAAAGATAGTCCTTCTCATCAGATCCGCGACGATCATGAATACGAGCGCCGGAATTACAAAATAGATGTACAAATCCTTATACCTCAAATACGTTTTGACCTCTACTTTCGACTTCTCTAATTCGCCAATACGGTCATAAATTTCCTGAAGCATACGATCGCTCGTCGCTCTAAAAAATAGACCACCGGTCATCGATGCAATCTCCCGCAGAGGTTGCTCGTTGATCTTGACATTGAATGGCATGTACTGAATGCGCCCAAATCCATCATCTATTGGCATTCGCGCAAGCCCGTCCTTCCCGGCGCCGATGGTGTAGACCCGAATACCAAGCGCTTTCGCCAATTCGCCAGCCGTCAAAGGATCGATTTCCCCCCGATTGTTGTCCCCATCGGTAAGTAGTATTATCACTTTACTCTTGGCGGTACTTTCGCGCAAGCGGTTCAGCGAATTGACAAGCCCCATCCCTATGGCCGTGCCGTCTTCAATCATTCCGGTCTGCGTTTGACGAATAAGTTCTACTAAAACGTTGTAGTCGACGGTAAGCGGACATTGGGTAAAACTCTTTCCTGAAAACAGGGTGAGGCCTACCCGATCCGATTGCCGCGCTTTCACAAATTTTTCGGCAACAACTTTTACAATCTCCAGCCGATTGTCCTTTCCCATATCTTCTATCAGCATGCTGCGCGAAATGTCAATGGCGAGCATGATATCAATTCCCTCGGCGGTAATTGTATTCTGCGTGTCACGTTCACGAGGCCGCGCCATGGCAAACACGACAAGAACAAGTGCCAAAACTTCACAAATCATGATTAGCGGTTTCAATTTCTGACGCCAAGATTTCGAAATGACGGAAATAGAACTCAAGTCGGAATAGCGAAGCGCGCTCCGCAGCTGTTTTTTCAAACGCCAGGCAATGATGAACGGAATCACCAGCCATAATACTAGAAATTCCGGATTGGCTAAGTCAAAAATCATGAGCTCTTTCTCTCATGCACTCCGATGCTGGCCAAAAAGCATACTACACTGATGCCTAAAAACCATTGGAACCGATTTTCATATTCCGTGTATTGGTATTCAGTGCTCTCCGATTTTTCCAATTGTCCAAGTCTTTTGGCAAGGACGTCTATTTCGCTTTCACCGGAGCTGATGGGTGCGTACATCCCATTGGTATTAGCGGCAAGATCCTTAAGCATCTTATCCTCAAGTTTAGTAGTGACCACGGAGCCGCGGTGTTTTTTGTAGTCGCGTTGCCCGTGATCTTTGTAAATGGGTATCGGTACAGGGTCACCGGCGGCAACACCGAAGCAGTACACATGGACGCGATCCTTGAGCAAGATTTCCGCGAGATCTCCGACGCCGCCTTCTTGGTCCTCACCATCGGAAAAAATGACCAGCGCTTTTTCGGTGTTCTCCTTTTTTACGAATGCCTGCCGCGATACGTTAATCATGGCTGCAAAGTTGGTTCCTCCGGCGGTGGTACTTTGCACATCGACCGCATCAACAAACAATCGGACCGCGCTGTAATCGCTCGTCAAAGGGCATTGGATAAATGCCTGGCCTGCAAAAACAACCAACGCTACCCGATCCCCGCCCAGTTTACGCAGCAATGTACCAATGGCATGTTTGGCCTTTTCGAGTCGATTCGGCTGTATGTCTTCCGCATTCATCGACACGGAAATGTCCAGAGCAATAACAACGTCGACACCCTGAAGCGTGACCGGCTCATACCGGGTGCCCACTTCGATTCCTGCCGTCGCGACAATTAGAAAACTTACCGCCAAAATCCTGCAGACCTGCTTGATCAGAATTCTTCGGCGACTGATTTTGTCGGTCATGCGCTTCAGGAGTGCTATGTCTCCAAGAAGCAGAAATCCGGACTGCTTCTTTCGTTCACTATAGATCATTCCTCCGACCAAAATTGGAATAATAAGGAGGCCCCATAAAAAATCGGGATTGGCAATTCTAAACATGGGAGAATATAGTCGGAAAAATATTTTTTACAAATTACTCGGAGGGAAATAATGGAGGGACAAAAGGAGCTGCGAAACCATGCGTCGCGGCTTTTAAAGCTGCGAAAATACTACCGAACCGGAAATTGTTGTTTAAAAACTTTCTTAAAATTCGTCGGATTAGGCTGAGTCTCCGGAATTTCATCATCTAAATATTTTGAAATTGACTTTGCACCTTCGGCGTCAATTGCATACCGGTTACCCGATCGATACGCCTTTTTACGAAGGATCATCTTATCCAATTCTTTCTTTAGAACCTCAAGATTTTTTTCGGTCTCGGTAATACCAATGCGCTTAGCGATAATATTTATCGAAGCGGGCGCGTACATAAGGCCATACTTCAGCAACATGTATTCTAACATGCCAGGCCACCCCTTCCCAATTTATTTAGAAAAAGTTAGAAATAGAACGTATGGTAGACCGTTTGATCGCCAAACTTAATGTCGATTTCAGCAAACCTCAGAGATTTTATCTGAATGCCAACGCGTTGAGTCATTTCCTGATTAAAACCACTGGACATAACTTGGACGGTCTTTACAAATCCCTTCGGCGAAATGACAAATTTTAGTGAAAGGCGATTGCTCTTCAGTCCTTGCGTTTTCTTAAACGTCTGATAGCAATTCATGAATTTGATTTCGTTTTCGCCAAGGATTCGTTGAATATCACCGACTGGTCGGATCTCACGAATGCGAATAACCGGATCTTTGGTAATGGTTGCCTTTAGAACCCGTGACGGCTCAATATCAAGAGTCTTCACCGAGGCCACACTATTTACCGAAACCGGCTTTTCGATTACAATCGTCTCGGTCTTAGTGGCACTAGCCTTGACGGCGCTTTTCAAATTGTCGTCGACGCGCTTTTCGGTAAGATTAAAAATATCCTCATGGGTATAATTTTTTATATCCAACTCATAATTCTTAACTTCGCTTTCCGGCATAACTTCAATGACCACCGGTTTTGTCATTTCTTTTCTAACGTGAATATCTACTGAATTCACAAAAGTGGGGTGCACAGCCACGGCGTAAGTCAGAACCGTATTCGTCAAAACCGGCTGCAAAATCTGTCGGGTAACTTGGATCGGCTTCATGATGGCCCAGTTAACCAAAAGTCCCGCAAATTTGCCTGCGTTCTTGAGGTTACTATTTACCATCTCTTGAATTTTTTCACGAATGGTCTTCTCAAGTTTATCGCTCAATTTCAGTTTCGATTCGACCAGCGAATAATTGTACTTGGAAACTAACAGAAGGCGAATTCGCTCTTCGAGTTCCACGCGCTCCTCAAACGAACACTGGAGAATATAGTGTTCTGCCATTGGCCAAAGACGTTCAACATCAAATTGTTTGACAACGCCATTCGTACTGTACGCATCAAGCTCACGAACAAATTGCTCGAACAGTTCGTCGGCATTTTGATGATCGTACGATTTGAAGTGTTGGTTTGCCATATATCGATTCCTCTTTCGTAAACTTCTTCTAATTTTCTAAGGATTCCTCATGATTACCAAAACTGAGATTTTTTATATGAGACAAAATGCTTGTATTCATATATTCCGGATAATCACGATTCATGAATTTCTTAAATTTCTTTATCACTCTGTTAAGTCGAGCGCGGATCGCATCGTTCGTTTTTCCAAGAGCATTTGAAATATTCTTATTGTGCAAATTCTGCAAGTATAAAAGAAATACTTCTTGATCGTCGGCCTTCTTAAGTGATTTTACAAAAAGAACCACGATTTGTTCAAATTCTTTTAATTCCGTCACGGCATCCGGCCTTAGAACATCCGCTGCGATTCCCATCGTTTCATAGGAGTCTTCATCAATTCCAACTGTCCGACCTTGATATTTCTGAATTTCCCTTATGTAACGCACGATATGTTTATTCGAAATATTATAGATCCAGGTCGACACTTCAAATTGCGGTTTGTATTCTCGCAAATTTTCCATCACATCACAAAACACATTTTGAAGTATGTCCTCGACTATGTACCGTTCTCGGTCAGACTCAAAACCCTTATTTACATTGAGTTTATATTTAATATACAGATATAGGCGTTTTTTATATCGATCCCAAAGCTGCACGATAGCCGGCTCAAAATTTGACGGACTTTCAATTGCCAGTCGAACTACTTCCCGTTCTGAAATTTTCGACCAGTCAGACGCCTGTTCTTGAGGTAGACTTTTGGTTTTCATTTTGTCCATAAGTATCTGTTTCAAATAAGCTTAAACTAAAGCTATTAGTTGTCTTTGACTGTTAATCTTAAACAAGATATATTTCATTTAAATTAGAACATTATTACCAATCATGCTGTGATGGCAGTCACACATGATAAAAAAAGATGAAAATAATGAAAGCACTTCTTGTTAAAAACAACAAAATGGTGTTTGGCGAATCTCCAATTTCTTCTCCCGAATCCGGCGAGGTGCGTATAACAATTCGCGCGGCCGGTATTAATCGGGCTGACCTATTGCAAAAGAAAGGGCTTTATCCGCCGCCACCCGGAGCTTCAGAAATTATAGGCCTGGAGTGCTCTGGAGAAATTAATGCAATCCATTCAAATGTCAAAGGATTTCAAAACGGTGATCGTGTATGCGCGCTCCTGCCGGGAGGAGCTTATGCGGAATTCGCCATTGTCAATTCTGAGATGTTGATTCCCATTCCGCAAAATTTGTCATTCGAAGAAGCCGCGGCGATACCCGAAGCTTTTATGACCGCATTCTTAAACTTGAAAATGCTTGGAAAATTGATGCAAGGCGAACGTGCTCTTATTCATGCCGGTGCCAGCGGCGTGGGATCCGCAGCCATTCAACTTGCGAAGTTATGGGGAGCAGAAGTTTTCGCCACAGTCGGGAATGCCCAAAAAGTGGAATTTTGCAAAAAACTCGGTGTCGATTATGCGATCAACTACCACGATCTATCTTTCGCCGAACAAATTCGAAAATTGACTTCCGGTAACGGTGTCAATGTCGTACTTGATTGTATAGGAGCCGCCTATTCCCTTCAGAACCTTAGTTCGTTGGCGTATCGAGGACGCTGGGTCAATATTGGACTCCTTGACGGCCATATGGCCGAAATAGACTTCGCACAATTACTCACCAAGAATATTACACTCATGGGCTCTACACTTCGTAACAAGTCATTAGGTGAAAAAATCGCGCTGACCAAGAATATGCTTGAACTCCTGCCGCACTTTGCATCGGGTGTTCTACGCCCGATAATTGACTCGATTTACGATTGGCGCGAAGTAGAAAGCGCTCACACTCGTATGGCAAACAACAAAAATATGGGAAAAATAGTTCTGCGCGTCGGCTAACTACGAACTCATTCAAGAATTGCTTTTACAAAATCATGAATATCAAATTGCTGGAGATCGTCGATCCCTTCACCAACACCAATATAGTAAACGGGAATTTTGATTTCCTGCTGGATTGCGAGAACTACACCTCCTTTGGCGGTGCCATCCAGTTTTGTAATGATGAGCCCTGAAATGTCAGCAACCTGAGAAAATTCCTTCGCCTGTCGAAGGGCATTTTGACCCGTTGTCCCGTCCAATATTAATAGTGTCTCATGAGGGGCTGAAGGAAACTGTTTTGCAATCACGCGCGTAATCTTTTTTAATTCTTCCATGAGATTGACCTTCGTATGCAAGCGACCGGCGGTGTCGATCAGAATCACATTGGCGCTTTTTGCCTTATCCGACGCCAACGCATCAAATATTACAGCCGCCGGATCAAAACCCTCGGGCTGACGAATGATTTCTACACCCGAACGCTGTGCCCATATTTCTAATTGCCCGCCCGCCGCCGCGCGAAACGTGTCACCGGCAATCAGAAGTACCTTTCTTCCATCTCCTGTAAATCGATTCGCCAGCTTTCCTATCGTCGTTGTTTTTCCGACACCATTGACGCCGACAATCAGGATAATAAAAGGCTTGTACTCTGAAACTCTTTCTTCAAGAGGCTTGGCTGTAACGCCTGATATTTTTTCAATTTCTTCTTCCAACAATTCGTACACATGAGAAATTTCAAATGACTTCTCCTTACGAACGCGCTGCTTAAGTCTTTCGAGAATTTGGTGGGACGTCGTGATGCCGATATCAGCGGTTATCAATATCTCTTCAATTTGATCAAGCGTTCCCTCGTCCAAAATCGTCTTGCCATCGAGAAGTTCTGAAATTTTCCCGAAAATATTTTCCCGTGTCCGTATTAATTTTTCTTTGAGTTCCTGAAAAAACAAGGCGTTCCCTTTATTTTTAGATTTGTCAGCTCCACTGACATCAGCGATTATTGGCGGTGATTTTTTAAAAAGGCTGTCCAAGCGTGATTTGCAAGGCAATCCGGGAAATCTGGCTTGACCGCGTTTTACTGATATTCACTACGTTGCCGTCTCGATCGAGTACTTTTAGATTTTTTGGGTCCTGCAATTTGAATCCGATATCAACTCGGATCGGACCAATTAGTGTGCGAATGCGCGTGCCCGCCCCGACTGCGTGGGCTACACTGTTGGGCAGTTTTTCACCATCTTTATGGGAAATATTTTTGAAATTATAGTTTTCCCAAACCTGCCCTACGTCATAAAAAAGTGCCAAATCCATTCCTAATATAGCTTCACTCGGATCGCGTGCCGTAAAAATCGTGTATCGGAATTCGACGCCACCTTCGATGATACTATTTCCACCCGAAAAATTTAAGGGAGATCCACTCGTGTCCTCTGTGACAATACTAAGTTCCTTGATTCCCCAGCTTCTCACGCTATTGGGTCCGCCCCCATAAAACAATTCGGAAGGCGGGATGGATTTACCCTTACTGTACAAGACTACTGTGCCGGCTCTCGCTCTCACCGCCATGGTGAAGCGCTTTGTAAATCCAAAATATTTCCGATTATCCAAATTGAGTTTCATGTACTTGAGGTCCGATGGTAAAACAAAACCTGCAAAATCACCGGTCAAATAGACAAGGAGACCCTTTGATGGATAAAAGAAATCGTCGCTTGTATTAAATGTTAAACCCGTTCTTGAATTTGTCGTAAGAACATTCTCAATCGGTTGCTGACCCGGTAATAGCATAGGCTTACGAAGCGTAGTTATTTTCGTCAGAGCCAGCGGCGTAATATTGAAGCTGATAGAGCCTGTAATTTGCCGAAAAAATGTGGGCGTCACTTCATATTTCACAAAGTCGTAAGCAAACGTATTATTCCGCTCACCGGAAACGGTAGTCAGAAGATCATTGTCCGCATCATCCCAAAGCGGAATTTTGAACGACGGCTGACGATATGAAATTTTGGCGAGCATATAATTTGCAAAAAATCTATTCGTCGTAAAGCCCTTGCTCAACTGTCCTGAAATCTGCAGCTTACGCGCGCCACCCATAAAATTTTTAGCTTGCCACGTAGCCTGCAAATTTAAGAACCGGAATGAACTCCTATCTCCTTCCGGCAAATCAGCCTGCTCGTTCGTAATCCCAATTCCAGGTTTAAGGTTCTTTTCTTTGCGATCCGATACTGTCATCGCAATGTCGAGCGTATCCACCGGCACGCCATACGCCCAGAGATTAACGTTCTTATCGTTCAGTCGATTTTCGGCTTGATGGCGAACCGAATCAAGCGCGGCTTTAGGCCGGAGAATGGTGGAATCCAGATCATAACGTTTTTGTATAATAATCGGCTTGACAGAGCGAAAAACGCCAAGTCCATTAACCTGACCAATAGAAAGATTCAGTCGATCGGGATTAAACGAACGCCCCTGACGATAGCGGACTTTTCGCAAAATAACATAGTCTTCAACAATTTTTTTGGTAGTATCAACGACCTCTCCCTTGGCTAAATTATCTTTATAATAATTTCCGGCCACCGTTGTTTTTCCAAAGACCGCATAACGTCCCGGAATCACCATATAGGTCAGTTTGGCTTTGTGTTCGCCGAATCCGGCGGTATCTATTTTTTCAGAGACTTCTGCCGATATATATCCATTTTGTGAAAATATTCTTTGAATAACAGCCTTAGACGCGTCGATTATAGAGCGATCGAGCGGGACACCTTTCTGAACATACGTTTGTGAAACCAGATTTTTTGATTCCAATTCACGTTTAAAATCCACAACGGGCGTGAGACTGACTATTTTGACGACCGGATCTTCTAGCAACACGGTCGGGGGTCCCTCGCGAATGAAAATCTTTATTTTGATAGAACTCTTATCCTCGGATAGCTGGGCGGTATATTTAACGATTTCCGCATCATAATACCCCTTGTCCGTATATAGTGATTTTATAATTTTAAGATCATTTCGAAACACTTCGCCATTAAAAAAATAGTGATTCGAGCCAAGTTCCGGGTTCCAAAACGTCAGCGTTGCAATTTTCGTCACATTATTAATCACCCAAAAGGTACCCCTCTTAAAGGTTCCCATTTGACGATCCTCTTCATCACCCACGGCTAAGCTCAGATTGAGTGTAAGATTGTCAAAAATCTTGAGGCCTTTCTCATCGCCTTTATCGTTGACGCCCGTTAGATCATAGTCTTTGCCCTTCACAAAAACGCTGTCGTCAGGAGTTGGCAGGGAGTCAATGTACACACCGGAGGAATCAACATAGCGGTGATGAAAACGAGCGCGTTTCTCAGAGAGCTGCGCCAGAACCGCATTCGCACCAAATATTAACAAAATAAAAGAAACCAGTACACGCATCGTTATTTATCCGGAGGAAAGTCGCGTTGGAGTTTTTTAATGGAGAGACCTTTGAGGAGCTTTTCGTCCACTTCAATTTCATCTACGATTCCAATAACCGCAGCTTCGATCGAAAGTTCATTGGGTTCACTGGTAATAGCCCGGCGTGCCGCGTGGCCGTATGAACAAATCACCAGGTCACCAATTCCTGCACCCAGTGTATCGGCCACAACAACGACGTTGGTATTCGGCTCTTTGTCAATATTGACAGGATGCACCATAAGAAATCGCAGACCTTTGACATTGTCTACTTTTTTGGTTGCCCAAACTGTTCCGACGATTCGACCGATGAACATTTTAGCCTTTTTAGAAATTTAAAAACAAAAACATAGTTAATCCGCCCGTAGCGCCGCCTAAAACATTAACCGCATCATTGTCCATCCACGCAAAGCCCTTGCGACGTGTCGTCCAACTTTCACAGTGATTTTTTCTTTCTGTAGAAATTCCGCACACCGCACATTCGTATTGCGCCTGCCATGCCGCACCCAAAAGACTGTCCCATAAACTCCCGAACAATCCGCACAGGGTGATAGTTAATGCCAATTTCAAATCTTGAATCGCTGTAAATGCAATGAGGCCAGAACCGACCAGTGCGCCGCAAGTTCCTTGAAATGTAATTCCACCGGAAACTCCCGGCTTCACCTGTTTCCAATTTATAATATTTCGAGGAATTCCGCCAAAGAAAGTTCCAATTTCGGTTGCCCACGTATCGGCGGTCACCGATGCACAAATAGCAACAAAAATATAAAACCAAACCTCCATAGGATAAAAATATCCGGCTAAAAACACCATCAGCGGCAAGCCTCCGTTTGCGAAAACCTGTGCCAAATCACGTCGTGAACCTTTTTCCATCTCCATAGCATCTTTTTGTTTCTGGCCCAATTTCGAGAGCAGGCTTCCACTAATAAAAAATATCAAAAGTGGCAGGGTCCACGGCCATCCTCCAAGTCCAAAAAACAAAGTTCCAAGAACAATGGCGCCCATAGCACCGCTTGCAGAAAGCATTTGCAGGTAATATGCCGCTGCACTCACAGCGGTCGCCAAGAACAGGCCAATCAATAAATGTTCCGCTGCGGTTGCGTAGGTCATTGCAAAAACAATACAAGCCGCCGAAAATGGGACCGTGATATTATCCAAGCCGAATGGCGAAACCGCCTCCATCACGACCGCGATCACGCTTGCGACAAAAGCGATTTCAGCAATTCTGTTCCAGGACATCCGATCGCCAAATATTCCAAGTGTCAGTGCAATTCCTGCAAAACAAACGAGACCCATCGCGAAAGACCCTTCCACACTTTTCTTATCGGCGCAGACTCGGTATTCATGAGGTTTGTTCATCCAAGAACCCACGATTCCGGCAGCACCATCTCCGAAGGCCAAGGCCACCATTGCACACATCAATACAAGGGGTGAAGAATCCCAGCAAATCAGGGTAAGGAGTGAAAATGACAAAGGATAATAAACCGTTCCGTAAGACTTCCGATTTGACGCGTGAATGACTTTCAATAGTCCGCGGTGTATTGCCACAAAATTGACGGCTGCAAAAAAAATGCCTACCGCGAATGGTATCACGAACGAGCTTAGGTAGAGGGGAGCAAAGTAGATGAGAATGCCGGTTGAAACATGAATCATTTTTCGCGTCACTTCAGCCGGCCAATTCTTTGATCGACGAAGCCATTCTCCAAAGCCCAGCGTAATGAGAAGGGTTAAAGATGCCACTGAAGCGTAAATCCAGTCCTCGAGAGGGATGGTCATGCGGCCGTATTGTCTTTTCGTTCCGAGGCTCGCGTTTTAAGGGGCACGCCGTCATTGCTTAAGACTTCAAAGGGGCAAATTTGAACGCAAAAATCACATTCGGTGCAACGCTCGTGAATAACACTAAGGCGCACGTCACTCATCTCCAACGCATCAAACGGACAAACGCCCACACACGCGCCGCAGACATCGCATTTATCATAATTAATCTGAATCATCTATACCTTATCCAATGCTGATCGGATGTCGGCGATCAAATCCTCCGAATCCTCGCACCCTACCGACAGTCGCACAAGACCATCCGTGAGTCCTTGTTTGATCCGATCTTCGGACGGAATGGACGCATGCGTCATGCTCGCCGGATGGCAGATCAGACTTTCAACACCACCCAAACTCTCAGCCAGCGCAAATATTTTTACGTTGCGAAGCATGTTTTTTCCGGCGTCGAGTGATCCGAGCTCAATGGAAATCATACCACCAAAACCCCGCATTTGTTTTTGGGCAAGAGCATGTTGAGGATGAGACGTAAGCCCGGGATAATATACTTTGTTCACTTTGGGATGTTTGGATAAGAAATCAGCCATGCGCCGCGCATTTTCATCGTGTTGCCTCATGCGGAGTGCCAGAGTCTTGGTCGATCGCAAAACTAACCAGCAATCAAAGGGCGCTGGAACGGCTCCAATTGAATTCTGCAAAAATTTAATTTTTTCCCGGATTCCCTCATCGCTCGTCACAAGAACTCCGCCGATCACATCGCTGTGCCCGTTGATATATTTCGTGGTACTGTGAATGACGATATCAATGCCAAACTCAAGCGGCGTTTGAAAATAAGGACTCATGAACGTATTGTCGACCACTGAAATGATTTTATGTTTTTTTGCAATTTCCGTAACACCGGCAAGATCGGTCAGCGTAAGCATTGGATTGGTGGGCGTTTCGGCATATACCATTTTTGTATTGGGCTTGATCGCCTTGCGAATATTTTCCAAATCCGATGTATCCACCCAGGAAAATTCCAATCCAAATCGCTTCATGATCTTATCAAAAAAACGAAATGTACCGCCGTAGACCATACTGGAACAGATCACATGATCGCCTGCGTTTAGCAGCATCGCAATATTCGTAATGGCCGCCATACCCGATGAAAATGCGAAACCATACTTCCCTTTTTCGAGAGCGGCAATATTCGCTTCAAGTGCAAGCCGTGTGGGATTAATAGTCCGCCCGTAATCAAATCCTTTGCTTACACCGAGTTCTTCCTGGGCGTAGGTGGATGTCTGATAGATTGGTACGATGACCGCACCGGTTGTCGGATCCGGAACTTGTCCGGCGTGAATGGCATCCGTTGAAAAACCCATTAAAAATCCTTTAAATAGTTCTCTAAAATTTTATGCTTTCATCGTTAAAAAATCAAGGAGATCAATTTTTGTCATGATGGAAAGCGGCCTTTTTGTTTCATCCACGACGACCGCCGCGTTACCATGGCGAAGGGTCTCCTGAACGGTCGATATGGGTGTCTGTACTCCGACCACGGGAACTTGACGATTCATACATTTTGAAACCTTCGACAGACTGGCACCGGCGCCGCTCGCGATAAATTCCATCAGATCGGATTCCGAAACGATGCCAACCAAGATTCCGCCGGACGTCACGGGCAACTGGGAAACACCGGTTTCGCGCATTTTTTTGATCGCGTGTTGGACGGTCTCCATGTCATCGACGCAAATAAGGGCTGGGCGTGAGGTTTGGGCCGCGAGGATATCTTTGACTATACCCTGTATCGGCCGCGTTTCAAAAAATCCATTATCCCGCATCCATTTATCGTCGACAAATTTAGTCATATAATTTCTCACACCGTCGGCGAGAATGACAACACAATTCTGACCCGCCTTGAGTCGCGTTGCCGCTTGCAGAGCCGCATAAAGAGACGAACCGCTGGAGCCGCCAACCAACATGCCTTCTTCCCGGATTAATCGGCGCGCCAAAAGAAACGACGATTGATCCTCCGTTTTTACCCATTCGTCAACAAATGGGCGTTCCAACACGTCCGGAATAAAGTCATAACCGATACCTTCGACTTTGTAGGAACCGACGTGCGTTCCACCACCAAGAATTGACCCGACCGGATCCGCACCAATGACAATACATTTTGGGTTAACCTCTTTGAGTCGTTTTGCAATGCCTGTGATCGAGCCGCCTGTTCCAG